>CABTWF010000035.1:0-18657 GCA_902488495.1 uncultured Streptococcus sp.
AACGTCCCAATCTTGTCAGATGTTTTCACCATGAATCAAGTGGTTCGAGGTCTGAATGCCAAGGTGGACTTTGATGAGGAAGCTCATGTTGTTGAGGTTGATGCGACTGGTGATATCACGGAGGAAGCTCCATACAAGTATGTCAGCAAGATGCGGGCATCCATCGTTGTCTTGGGACCAATCCTTGCTCGTGTAGGCCATGCCAAAGTTTCTATGCCAGGGGGATGTACCATCGGGAGTCGTCCCATTGACCTCCACCTCAAAGGTTTGGAAGCTATGGGGGCAAAGATCACCCAGACAGCTGGTTACATCGAAGCCAAGGCAGAACGCCTGCATGGCGCTCATATCTACATGGACTTCCCTAGTGTCGGTGCAACACAAAACCTCATGATGGCGGCAACTCTAGCTGACGGTGTGACAGTGATAGAAAATGCTGCGCGTGAGCCGGAAATTGTTGACCTCGCTATTCTCCTTAATGAAATGGGAGCCAAGGTCAAGGGAGCTGGTACCGAAACAATCACAGTGACTGGTGTTGAGGAACTCCATGGAACAACTCATAATGTGGTACAGGACCGTATCGAAGCAGGAACCTTTATGGTGGCTGCAGCTATGACAGGTGGAGATGTCCTCGTTCGTGATGCAGTCTGGGAACACAATCGCCCCTTGATTTCAAAACTACTTGAAATGGGTGTTGAAGTGACAGAGGAATCAGAAGGCATCCGTATTCGTTCTCGACTTGAAAATCTCAAGGCTGTTCATGTAAAAACTTTACCGCACCCAGGATTTCCCACAGATATGCAGGCACAATTTACAGCCCTGATGACAGTCGCAAAAGGGGAATCCACTATGGTGGAAACGGTGTTTGAGAATCGCTTCCAACACTTGGAAGAAATGCGCCGTATGGGCTTGCACTCAGAGATTATCCGTGACACAGCTCGTATTGTTGGGGGACAGGCTTTACAGGGGGCAGAAGTTTTATCAACGGACCTTCGCGCTAGTGCTGCTTTGATTTTGACAGGTCTGGTGGCGCAGGGAGAAACAGTTGTTGGTAAGTTAGTCCACCTTGATAGAGGTTACTACCGTTTCCATGAGAAATTGGCTCAGCTAGGAGCGAAGATTCAGCGAATCGAGGCAAATGATGAAGAAGAATAAAAACTTACGCTATGTACTCCGTCGTTTACTGTTGATTTTTATCGTACTATTGCTAGGCTTTCTGGCTTTAGGAATCGGCTTGATGGTTGGTTATGGCATCCTAGGAAAGGGACAGGATCCATGGGCAATCTTGTCTCCAGCAAAGTGGCAGGAATTGATTAGCAAATTTACAGGAAATTAGACTGGGAGACCAGTCTTTTTCTAAAGAAATAAGGAGAAAAATGGACAAAAAAACAAGACAAGCTCTGATAGGGTTACTTCTATTCTTACTCTTGGCTGCTGGAAGCTACTATATCAAGCAGATGCAGACAGCGCCAAACACCCCTAGAACCAAGGTTAGTCAGAAAAAACAAGCTTCAGAAGCTCCCAGTCAGGAGCTAGCTGAAAGTGTCTTAACTGAGTCAATCAAAAATCAAATCAAGGGGGGGCTCGAGTGGAATGGAGCAGGGGCCTTCATTGTCAATGGCAATAAAACCAATCTAGATGCCAAGGTTTCTAGCAAACCCTATGCGGATAATAAAACAAAGACAGTTGGAAAAGAAACAGTCCCGACTGTTGCCAATGCCATCTTATCCAAAGCGACTCGGCAGTATAAGAATCGTGAAGAAACAGGCAATGGCTCCACCTCTTGGACGCCACCAGGATGGCATCAGGTCAAGAATCTAAAGGGAGCCTATACACATGCAGTTGATAGAGGACACCTGCTGGGCTATGCCTTGATAGGAGGTCTGGATGGTTTTGATGCCTCTACTAGCAATCCCAAGAACATTGCAGTCCAGACAGCTTGGGCGAACCAAGCGCAGGCTGAAGATTCGACAGGTCAGAACTACTATGAGAGTCTGGTTAGGAAAGCCTTAGACCAAAACAAGAGAGTCCGTTATCGGGTGACGCTCCACTATGCGACAAATGAGGACCTAGTTCCATCTGCTTCACAAATCGAAGCCAAGTCTTCAGATGGCGAATTGGAATTCAATGTCCTAATCCCCAATGTTCAAAAGGGAATCCAGCTTGATTACCGAACAGGGCAAGTAACAGTGACGGATTAGAAACAATAGATACAATAAAAAAACAGCTCCTTTGTCTTCTAGAGGCAGGGGAGTTGTTCTTTAAATGAAAAATAATGTGAATCCTGAGGGATTTTATGATATAATGGAACACAAGATACTATTTTAGGAGAAGGACTATGGAAGACCCGAGCAGTCAGAATTTGTTGCTACAGTTTGTATTGTTATTTATCTTGACCTTGTTAAATGCTTTTTTCTCAGCCACTGAAATGGCGATGGTGTCACTAAACCGTTCCCGAGTGGAGCAAAAGGCAGAAGAGGGAGACAAACGTTACATTCGTTTGTTAAAGGTACTTGAAAATCCTAACCACTTTTTATCAACAATTCAAGTTGGTATCACGTTAATTACCATCTTGTCAGGGGCCAGTTTAGCAGAAACTCTAGGACGCGAAATCGCATCTTGGATGGGAAATAGTGAAACAGCTTACGCTATTGCAAGTTTTCTATCTTTAGCGTTTTTGACCTATATTTCTATTGTTTTTGGGGAACTCTATCCCAAGAGAATCGCTCTAAATCTGAAAGATACCTTGGCCATCCGAACCGCACCAGTCATTATTGGCTTGGGGAAAATTGTCAGCCCCTTTGTTTGGCTTCTGTCGGCTTCAACTAATCTATTGAGCCGTGTGACGCCAATGACCTTTGATGATGCGGATGAAAAGATGACACGTGATGAAATAGAGTACATGCTCACCAATAGTGAAGAAACACTGGATGCAGATGAGATTGAAATGCTACAGGGAATCTTTTCTCTAGATGAACTAATGGCTCGTGAGCTAATGGTGCCTCGTACAGATGCCTTTATGGTGGATATTCAGGATGACAGTCAAACGATTATTCAAAGTATTCTAAAGCAAAATTTCTCACGTATCCCTGTTTACGATGGGGATAAGGACAATGTGATTGGTTTGATTCATACCAAGCGTTTACTAAACGCTGCCTATGCAGATGGCTTTGAAAATATTGTCTGGAAGAAGATCTTACAAGATCCACTCTTTGTTCCTGAAACTATTTTTGTGGATGACTTGCTAAAAGAATTGCGAAATACCCAAAGACAAATGGCCATTTTGCTCGATGAATATGGTGGTATGGCTGGACTGGTCACACTGGAAGACCTGCTGGAGGAGATTGTCGGTGAGATTGATGACGAGACAGACCGAGCAGAAATCGAAGTCCATCAAATCGGTGAGGACACCTATATTGCACAGGGAACCATGAATCTTAACGACTTCAATAATTACTTTGGTGTCGAACTAGAAAGCGATGATGTGGATACCATCGCAGGCTACTATCTAACTGGAGTAGGAACCATTCCAACCACTGAGAAAATCAGTTACCAACTGGTCAGTCAAAACAAACAAATCGTCCTGACCAACGATAAAGTGAAAAATGGACGTGTTACCAAGGTAAAAGTTCAAATCACAGAACTAGAACCTGAAGAAGAAACAGAATAAAGCAGTGACTTGAGTCACTGCTTTTTGTAAATCTAGATGGTAGGTTCAGTTGTCCCCACTTATTAGGAATAATAAAAAAGCCCGGTTTTACGAGCTTTTCATTTGGTTAATTCCTGTTAATTCAGGAACTGAAAGGCGGTAGACGGATTTGAACCGACGATCAAGCTTTTGCAGAGCCGTGCCTTACCACTTGGCTATACCGCCTCAACGTTTATTATTATACCTTGAAAATCATTTCCCGTCAATAGTTTCTTATTCTAAAATCCAATTTAGGAAAACAGATGATGATCGAAGAAGTGAGAAAAAGCTTGTAAAAATCCCTTTCTAAAGAAGATCAGACTAGAAAGTATTTCTTGAAGAAACAAACAAAGAATGCAGAAATTTTGACAAATAGAAGTTTTTTGAGGAAATGCGCCTAAATATTCTGAAAATTCGTTTACTTTTTAAAAAATATATGTTATAATTTCCAATAAGCCTAAATTTTTCAAGAGGAGTTAAAAACATGAAAAAAAGTAGAGTATTTGTTGCAGCAGGTGTTGCTTTATTAGCAGCAGGAGTACTAGCTGCTTGCGGTTCTTCAAAATCATCTGATTCAACAGCGCCAAAAAATTATGGCTATGTTTATACAGCTGACCCAGAAACGTTGGATTACCTCATTTCAGGGAAACAAAGTACTAAGGTCGCCACTTCAAATGGTATCGATGGTCTTTTCACAAACGACAAGTATGGGAATTTAGTTCCTGCAGTTGCAGAAGACTGGTCAGTTTCAAAAGATGGTTTGACTTATACCTACAAGATTCGTAAAGGTGTCAAATGGATGACATCTGATGGCGAAGAGTATGCTGAAGTAACAGCCAAAGACTTTGTAAATGGTTTGAAACACGCAGCTGACAATAAATCAGCAGCTAAGTATCTAGCAGAAGATTCAGTTAAAGGTCTAGCTGACTATATAGCTGGAAACAATAAAGATTTTGCTTCAGTCGGTGTAAAAGCAGTTGATGATTACACCCTTGAATACACTTTGAACAAACCAGAACCATACTGGAACTCTAAGCTGGCCTACTCAATCTTCTGGCCATTGAACGAAGAATTTGAAAAATCAAAAGGATCTGATTTTGGTAAAGCGACTGACCCTACATCATTGCTTTACAATGGACCATTCTTGCTGAGAGGTTTGACTGCTAAGTCATCTATCGAATTTGTGAAGAATGAAAACTATTGGGACAAAGACAATGTTCATCTTGATAAAGTAACACTTGCTTACTATGATGGTTCAGATCAAGAATCAATTGAACGTAACTTTACAAGTGGGGCTTATAGCTATGCCCGTCTCTTCCCAACAAGTTCAAACTACTCTAAGGTAGAAGAAACATACAAAGACAATATCTACTACACTCCATCAGGTCCAGGTATTGGTGGTTTGGGTGTAAATATTGACCGTCAAGGTTACAAATACACTTCTAAGACAACTGATGAAGAGAAGATTTCTACTAAGAAAGCCCTTCTTAACAAGGACTTCCGTCAGGCTTTGAACTTTGCCTTTGACCGTACTTCTTACTCAGCACAAATTAACGGTAAGGAAGGTGCTCCTCTTGCAGTTCGTAACCTCTTTGTGAAACCAGACTTTGTCTCTGCAGGCGAAAAAACTTTCGGTGACTTGGTAACTGAAAAGATGGCTGCTTACGGTGATGAATGGAAGAATGTAAACTTTGCGGATGGTCAAGATGGACTTTTCAACGCCGATAAAGCCAAAGCTGAATTTGCCAAAGCTAAAACAGCATTGGAAGCAGAAGGTGTGAAATTCCCTATCCACTTGGATATCCCAGTAGACCAAACATCTAAAAACTATATCGCACGTATTCAATCCTTCAAACAATCCGTTGAGACAGTACTTGGAGAAGAAAACGTAGTCATCGATATCCAACAAATCACTACAGATGAACTACAGAATATTACATACTATGCAGCAAGCGCTGCGGCAGAAGATTGGGATCTCTCAGGTGCTGTTGGATGGAACCCTGACTATGAAGATCCATCAACTTACCTTGATATCTTGAAAACAACGAATGCTGAACAAACAAAAACCTATATGGGTTACGAAGGTGCAGATAATGCTGCAGCGGCTCAAGTTGGTTTGAAAGAATACGATAAGTTAGTTGATGAAGCAGGAAAAGAAACAAGTGACTTGAATGTTCGTTATGAAAAATATGCGGCTGCCCAAGCTTGGTTGACAGATAGCTCACTCTTCTTGCCAGCTATGTCATCAAGTGGTGCTGCACCAATCATTTCTCGTGTTGTGCCTTTCTCTGCATCATACAGTCAATCTGGAGATAAGGGCTCAGACGTATACTTTAAGTATATTCAGTTACAAGACAAGGTTGTAACAAAAGCTGATTATGAACAAGCTCGTGAAAAATGGCTCAAAGAGAAAAAAGAATCAAACGAAAAAGTTCAAAAAGAATTGGCTAATCACGTTAAATAAATAACTCTCAAGAGAACTTTCTCTCCATGAGGAGAAGGTTCTTTTGGGATTTTAAAAGGAAACGATATGAAGAAATATATTTTTATGCGTGTATTGCGTTCATTGTTGTCTATTTTCTTGGTGACAACCTTGACATACACAATTATTTATACGATGGTTCCTCGAAAATTGATTTTCAAGCAGGATACCAACTATAACAAGATTGCAACGACGCCGGACAAGCGGGATAATTATGAAAATACCGTTTATGAACGGATGGGCTATATCGAGTACTACGATACCAAAGAGTTGCAAGAAAGAGCGAGCACGATGGACTCATCTGTAACAGTGGATGCCAATGATACCAATAAGGCAATCTACGAAAAATACATCAACCAACTAGGAAATGGTTGGACGTTAGGTGTATTCTCAGAAAGTGGTCAATTCTATGCTACGCGTGAAATTCCGATTTTTGAACGTGTTTTCAAATTCTATGCGAACTTGATTGATATTGATCATCCAAACAAAATTCAAGACCCTGAAAATCCAAACTTGCAACGTTATCTTCGTTTTGAAAATGACCCTGCTATCGGTTGGTCATTGGTTGGTTCAGGTACAAAACACAAATACCTTTTGTATTTCAACAATCAATTCCCATTTGTACACCAAAACTTTGTGAACATTAACTTGGGAGATTCTTACCCAACTTATGCAAACACACCAGTGCTTCAAGTTATCACACAAGGTCAGGGACAAACTAAGACATCAGAAGTTCAATTCCCTACAGGTAAAAAGACTTCATCTGTAGATATATACTCTCGTACTTACAAATCTCCAAGTCAAGCAGATGCGCGTGAAGTAGCCAACTATGGTAAAGACGATCCATATACAGCTACAGAAAGCAATTATCAATATCCTTCAATGATCGCAAGCTCAGCGGTTGCTGGTTTGATTGGTTTGATTATTTCGTATGCGATTGCGATTCCACTTGGATCTGCTATGGCTCGCCACAAGAATACTTGGATTGATAGCTTCTCGACAGGTGCTCTAACCTTCTTGCTTGCACTTCCAACGATTGCCTTGGTTTACATCGTCCGCTTGATTGGATCATCTATTGGTCTTCCAGATTCATTCCCTATTTTGGGAGCTGGAGATTGGCGTTCTTATGTCTTGCCAGCAGTCATTCTAGGTTTGTTGGGTGCGCCAAGTACAGCTATCTGGATTCGTCGTTACATGATCGACTTGCAATCTCAGGACTTTGTACGTTTTGCGCGTGCCAAAGGTTTGTCTGAAAAAGAAATTTCAAATAAACACATCTTTAAAAACGCCATGGTTCCTTTGGTTTCAGGTATTCCTGGTGCCGTAATCGGGGTTATCGGTGGTGCAACATTGACAGAAACAGTCTTTGCTTTCCCAGGTATGGGTAAAATGTTGATTGACTCTGTTAAGGCATCAAATAACTCAATGGTAGTTGGTCTTGTCTTCATCTTCACATGTATTTCTATCTTCTCACTCTTTGTAGGAGATATCTGGATGACCATGCTTGACCCACGTATTAAATTGACAGAGAAAGGAGGCAAATAATGTCAACAATCGATAAAGAAAAATTTCAGTTCGTAAAACGTGACGATTTTGCCTCTGAAACAATTGACGCCCCTGCCTATTCATACTGGGGTTCTGTATTTAGACAATTTCTAAAGAAAAAATCAACAGTCATTATGTTGGGGATTTTGGTTGCCATTATCTTGATGAGTTTTATTTACCCAATGTTCTCAGATTTTGATTTCAACGATGTAAGTAAGGTCAATGACTTCTCTGCTCGTTTTATCAAGCCCAATGCTGAACATTGGTTTGGTACAGATAGCAATGGTAAATCCTTGTTTGATGGGGTTTGGTTTGGTGCGCGTAATTCAATTCTTATCTCTGTAATTGCCACTTTTATCAACCTTGTGATCGGGGTTATTGTTGGTGGAATTTGGGGAATTTCAAAATCTGTAGACCGTGTCATGATGGAAGTTTATAACATTATTTCAAACATTCCATCTCTCTTGATTGTCATTGTCTTGACTTACTCAATCGGTGCTGGTTTCTGGAATCTGATTTTTGCCATGAGTGTGACAACTTGGATTGGGATTGCTTATATGATTCGTATCCAAATCATGCGTTACCGTGACTTGGAATACAATCTTGCTTCCCAAACACTTGGAACACCAACCTTTAAAATCATCGTTAAAAATATCATGCCACAATTGGTATCCGTTATTGTTTCTACGATGACCTTGATGTTGCCAAGCTTCATCTCTTATGAAGCCTTCCTCTCCTTCTTTGGATTGGGATTGCCTGTAACAGTGCCAAGTCTGGGACGCTTGATCTCAGATTACTCACAAAACGTTACGACCAACGCTTACTTATTCTGGATTCCGTTGACAACCTTGATCTTGGTGTCCCTATCTCTCTTCGTTGTTGGTCAAAACCTAGCGGATGCTAGTGATCCACGTACACATAGATAGGAGTAGACATGACAAAAGAAAATAATGTAATTTTGACTGCTCGTGATATTGTCGTGGAATTTGACGTTCGTGACAAAGTTCTGACAGCTATCCGAGGAGTGTCTCTGGACCTGATTGAAGGAGAAGTTCTGGCCTTGGTAGGTGAGTCCGGTTCTGGTAAATCTGTTTTAACAAAAACCTTTACAGGGATGTTAGAAGACAATGGACGTATTGCCCAAGGAAGCATCGACTATCGTGGACAAGACTTGACCGCTCTTACTTCTAACAAGGAATGGGAGAAGATTCGTGGTGCTAAAATTGCGACCATCTTCCAAGATCCTATGACAAGTTTGGACCCAATCAATACAATCGGTAGCCAAATCACTGAAGTTATCGTTAAACACCAAGGAAAAACAGCTAAGGAAGCCAAAGAGATGGCAATCGACTATATGAATAAGGTCGGAATCCCAGATGCTGAAAAACGTTTTGAAGAGTATCCTTTCCAATATTCTGGAGGGATGCGCCAACGTATCGTTATTGCGATTGCCCTTGCCTGTCGTCCAGATATCTTGATCTGTGACGAGCCAACAACGGCCCTTGATGTAACCATTCAAGCGCAAATCATTGATTTGCTTAAAACCTTGCAAAATGAGTACCACTTTACCATTATTTTTATCACCCATGACCTTGGTGTGGTAGCAAGTATTGCCGATAAGGTAGCGGTTATGTATGCTGGTGAAATTGTAGAATATGGAACTGTTGAGGAAGTTTTCTACGACCCACGTCATCCATATACTTGGAGTCTCTTGTCTAGCTTGCCTCAGCTTGCTGATGATAAAGGGGAATTGTACTCTATCCCAGGAACACCACCGTCTCTTTATACTGAGTTGAAAGGTGATGCCTTTGCCCTTCGTTCAGATTATGCGATGCAAATTGACTTTGAACAGAAAGCACCTCAGTTTTCAGTCACGGATACCCACTGGGCTAAGACTTGGTTGCTTCATGAGAATGCTCCTAAAGTTGAAAAACCTGGAGTCATTGCAGATTTGCATGACAAGATTCGTGATAAAATGGGCTTTGCTCATCTAGAAGACTAGGAGGAAGGAAATGTCTGAAAAATTAGTAGAAATTAAAGATTTAGAAATTTCCTTCGGTGAAGGAAGTAAGAAGTTTGTTGCGGTTAAAAACGCCAACTTCTTTATCAACAAGGGAGAAACCTTCTCTCTTGTAGGTGAGTCTGGTAGTGGGAAAACAACGATTGGTCGTGCCATTATTGGTTTAAATAATACTAGTAAGGGTGAAATCATCTTTGATGGTCATAAAATTAATGGGAAAAAATCTCATAAGGAATCATCAGACTTGATCCGTCGTATCCAGATGATTTTCCAGGACCCTGCAGCGAGCTTGAATGAGCGTGCGACAGTTGACTATATCATCTCTGAAGGTCTTTACAACTATCACTTGTTTAAAGATGAAGAAGATCGAAAAGAAAAAGTTCAAAAGATGATTCACGAAGTTGGACTTTTGAAAGAACACTTGACCCGTTATCCACACGAGTTTTCTGGTGGTCAACGTCAGCGTATCGGGATTGCCCGTGCTCTTGTGATGGAACCTGATTTCGTTATTGCGGATGAGCCAATTTCAGCCTTGGACGTATCAGTGCGTGCGCAAGTCTTGAACTTGCTCAAGAAGTTCCAAAAAGAGTTGGGATTGACCTATCTCTTTATCGCGCATGACTTGTCAGTTGTTCGCTTTATCTCAGATCGTATCGCGGTTATCTATAAGGGAGTTATCGTCGAGGTGGCGGAGACAGAGGAGTTGTTTAACAATCCTGTCCACCCATACACTCAAGCGCTTCTATCTGCTGTACCGATTCCAGATCCAATATTGGAACGCAAGAAGGTCTTGAAAGTTTACGATCCTGACCAACATGACTATGAGACAGATAAGCCATCTATGGTAGAAATTCGTCCAGGTCACTATGTTTGGGCCAATCAAGCAGAACTTGCTCGTTACAAGAAAGCTCTTAAAGAATAAACAAATTAGGAGAGGACCAAAAGGTCTTCTCATTTTTTATAGAAAAATTTCCCCTTCTACTAGCTTGTAAAAGGGGAATTGTATTATCATTAGCGTTTAGACCAGGTACGTCTCATAAAGAGTAGCAAAATGGGGTAAATCTCTAAGCGACCTGCAATCATTGCAAAGGAGAGGAGGATTTTAGAGATGGGACTAAAGATGGCAAAACTCGAGGTTGTACCTAGAATAGGTCCGATATTGTTAAAACAGCTGAAGACCGCACTGGTCACGACTAGAAAATCATTACTATCAAGACTGACGATAAAGATGAGAGAGAGAATGATCATCATATAGATGGCAAAATATTTAAGAATCTTGTGCTGGGTATCCTTATCAATCACAGTTTTATTGACGTGTAGAGTCAAAACACGGTGAGGGGATAAGGTGGACAAAATCTGATTTTTTGCGATTTTAGAGAGGATAAGTCCTCTGATCACCTTAAGACCACCTGCAGTTGAGCCTGCTGATCCACCGATTCCCATGAGGAAGAGGAGGATAAATTGGGAGAAGAGGGGCCAGTTGGTAATATCTCCGTAACCAAAACCTGTTGTTGTGATGATATTGGAAACTTGGAAGAAGGCCATTTCAACACTTTTAGAGACCCCTTGGTAGAGGTGGAGCGTATTAAGAGTAATCAAGCCGGTAGAAACTAGGACAATGATGATATATGCTCGTAGTTCTTCATCTCCAAAGAAAGCCTTAACCCGACGGAGCATGAGGTAGTAGTAGAGATTGAAGTTAACCCCAAAAACCAACACTCCGATACTAACTAGATAGGTGATGAGTGAGCTACCGTAGTGGGCAATTCCGTCGTTATAGACGGTAAAGCCCCCAGTTCCTGCTGTTCCCATAGCGATGACAAAACTATCATAGAGAGGCATGCCTGCTAGATAGTAGATAACCACAAAAAGGGAGAAGAGAGCCAGATAAAGCAGATAGAGAATCTGGGCAGTGTTTTTTAGCTTGGATACGACCTTGCCAAAGACAGGTCCAGGGACCTCAGCCTTCATCACCTCCAAGTGACTATTCTTTGCATTGTCCATAATGGCAAGTGCAAAGACGAGCACCCCCATCCCTCCAATCAAGTGGGTGAAACTTCGCCAGAAGAGGAGGGAACGAGTGAGAACGGAAACATCGTTCAGGATAGTTGCTCCTGTAGTCGTAAATCCGGAACTGATTTCAAAGAAGGCATCGATGACGCTTGGGATTTGTCCTGAAAAGACAAAGGGGAGGCCACCAAAGAAAGACCATAGAATCCAACAGAGGGCAACAATTAAGACCCCTTCCTTGGCATAAATCCGTTGATTTTTAGGTTTCCGTAAAACGCCTAGACCACCGAGGAGGACTAAAATTCCAATCGTAGAAAAGAGAGCGATAAATACTTGACTGGATTCTTGGTAATAGATCGCTACACTAACAGGGACTAGGAGAAGAACAGCCTCAATCAAGAGAAGCTTTGAGAGGAGGTAACGAATCATACTTTTATTCATTTTTTACCTCTCAATCAAATCATAAATTTTGGTGATGTTTGGCAATAAGGTCGTCACGAGTAACTTGTCTCCCACCTCAAGCATATCCTCTCCAGTAGGGAAGATTGTTTTTCCTTTTCGGATAATGGCTGCGATGAGTACCCCTTTTTTCAATTTCAACTGTGATAGAGGTTTGGCAGTCATTTTATTAGCTTCCTTGATTTGGAATTGGAGAGTTTCAATTTGACCGTTTGCGAGATGGTGCATGGCTTGAAGGTCTGAATACTGAGCGTTTACTCGACCACGGATAAAGTGCATAATGGTATCCACTGCGATGCTTTTTGGTGTGATGATACTCGAAAAATCAGGCGCGTGGATAATCTCTAGAAGGCTTGTTCGGTTGACCTTGGTGATATTCTTATGGACGCCAACTCGGTCAAGAAACATAGAAGTGATGATATTTTCCTCATCAACCCCAGTCAAGGTTGCGACTGCATCATAGTGGGGAGCACTTTCTTCCAGCAAAATGTCTTTTGCAGTTCCATCTCCTTGGACAATATAGAGATTGGGGAACTTTTCGCTGAAAAAACGAGCTCTTTCAGGATTGATCTCGATGACCTTGGTATCAATGCGACTGTCTTTTAAAATGCCGAGTAGATAATAAGCAATCTTTCCAGCTCCAACGATAAGTAAGCTTTTAACTGCGCGAGATTTAAAATAGTTATGGAAAAGCATCATATCTACACGATTTCCCGTAACAAAAATCCTATCCTTGTCTTGAATAATAACATCACCACTTGGGATCATCAGTTGATGATCTCTCTCCATAGCACAGACAATAATATTCCCAAATTTTTTACGGAAGTCTGAGATTGGCATTTGACAAAGACCGCTAGAATCCTTGACAACAAACTCCATGAGACTGACCCGACCTCCAGCAAATCGTTCAACAGAGAGGGCATTAGGGAAATCAATGATATTTGAGATCGCACGCGCTGCTAGGAGTTCTGGGTTAACGATAAGTGAGAATCCAAGAATATTTTTCTCTTTAAAATAGGCATTGGAGTATTCAGGATTTCGTACCCGAACGATGGTTTCTTTAGCGCCCATTTTTTTAGCAAGTACCGCTGAAATCATATTCACTTCATCGTGTTCGGTTAGGGCGATAAAGATATCGCACTCTTGAACACCGGCTTGCTCCAAGATGGCGAAGTCAGCACCATTTCCAAGGAGACCTATGATATCATAGCGACTGACAATGTGATTGAGGACAGCCTCATCTTGTTCGATGAGGACAACGTCATGGTTTTCTGCAACCAGTGAACGACAGAGGGCGAAACCAACTTTCCCTCCACCAACAAGGACAATTTTCATATAAAAAACCTACTTTTTCATGATGTAACTATCATACCCTTTTTTAGCAAAAAATGCACTTGCTAAGGCGATTTTTAGGGCAATAAAGGCCTTTTTCAAGTTTTTGAAGCTACATTTGTTTAACTTCTATGACAATGTCTCTGATTTGAAGTGATTTGGCTCTTTTACTATACCTTTTCAGAAAGGGGATGACCAAACATGAAAATATCATTAAAAAAAGTAAAAAAATCAAGTCTTTTCTATTGACAATGATTCTGAAAGTGTTATACTAAGGAAGTAGTTTCGCTGATTTACTTCAAACCTGTTGTGAGGTAAGTTAACGATGCCTTAACCACGCTGTTTGCTGAGCTTGACTCCGGGCAGTGTGGCTATTTTTTTGCAATGATAAAAGGAAGCCAGTCATGACAAATCACATTGTATTATTTGAACCTCAGATTCCACAAAATACAGGTAACATTGCGCGTACTTGCGCTGCGACCAATTCTCCCCTCCACATCATCAAACCGATGGGATTTCCGATTGATGACCGCAAGATGAAGCGGGCTGGTTTGGACTACTGGGATAAGCTTGAGATTTATTTTTATGACAGTTTGGAAGATTTCATGTCTCAGATGAAGGGTAAACTCTATCTGATTTCAAAATTTGCGGAAAAGGTCTATTCTGAAGCAGATTTGGCAAGTGGTTGGGATCATTATTTTCTCTTTGGACGTGAAGACAAGGGCTTGCCTGAGGACTTTATGCGGGAGCATCCCGAAAAGGCTCTCCGTATTCCTATGAATGATGAACATGTCCGCAGTCTCAATGTGTCCAATACCGTCTGCATGATTGTTTACGAAGCTCTTCGTCAGCAGAATTTTGCAGGTCTTGAGCTTGTTCACACCTATGAAGCAGATAAATTGAAATAATCAAAATGCTTGCACTTGCAAGCGTTTTTTGTTATGATAAAGGAGTCTTCAGGGCTGGGTGTAATTCCCGACCGGCGGTGACTTTAACTAGCTATTTTGGCTTACTCTTCGTTGTCTTGTCTCGATATACTCAAGTATTATCTTCGACTGCGACGCCTAGATTAATCCAAAATATCTTAGTTAAAGAAGTCCGCGAGCGCAAGCTGATGTGGTGCGATTCCACAACCGACAGTATAGTCTGGATGGGAGAAGACGAAAGAATGGCTTTGTCTGTTCTGATTGGTTTATAGATGAATTGCAACCGCTTGCTCAAAAGAGTGAGAGGGAACTTTTGGGATATAAAAAGTGAGAATAGATAGAGGGATCCTTTCCAACTTCTTCTGATTTTATAGAAAATTGGAGGAACCTGTTATGACAAACACACGTCGAATTTCGACCATTGCGATTTTATCAGCCATTTCATTTGTGCTGATGTACTTTGACTTTCCGCTCTTGCCAGCGGCAACCTTCCTCAAGATCGAGTTTAGTATCTTGCCAGTCCTTGTAGGCTTGGTGGTGATGGATTTGCCAGCTGCTCTCGGGATTCTCTTGTTGCGATCACTCTTGAAGTTGCTTCTCAATAGCCAGGGAGTGAATACTTACATTGGCTTGCCAATGAATATCGTAGCTCTGGGAGTTTTTGTTATCGTCTTTGGTTTGATTTGGAAAAAGGAACGTAACACCCTTCGTTTCCTACTAGCATCTCTAGCGGGAACTATTGGGTTGACTTCTGCCATGTTGGTTCTCAACTATGTCTATGCGGTTCCTTTATACGCGCAGTTTGCCAACTTTGATATTAGAGAAATTATAGGACTTTCTAACTACTTGATGACCATGGTTTTACCTTTTAACCTGATTGAAAGTATCATCTTTGCCGTTTCATTCTGGTTGTTATACGTCCTCTTGAAACCAACCTTAAAACATTATGAGAGATAAACAAACATTTTTAATGAAGGGCAGTTTTGCCCTTTTACTTTTCGTCCTTCTTGGCTATATGGTTAAGTTCTATCCTGAAACGCTGGTCGGTTTTGATCAACCTCTTCAGACTGCCCTTCGTGGGGACTTGCCAGATTATTTAACGGTTCTGTTCCGTGCCCTTACGCATTTGATTGATATCCCAGTAATCATTACCTGGGTTGCCATCGCAGCCTTTATCTTTTATCGTAAGCAGTGGAAGATAGAAAGCTACTTCATGGCGGGCAATCTAGCCTTAGCCGGTCTTTTGATTGTGACCTTTAAAAATATTTACCAGCGCCCACGACCAGCTATCTTACACTTGGTAGAGGAGAAGGGATTTTCCTTCCCAAGCGGGCATTCTCTGGCAGTGACGCTGATGGTAGGGACTTTGATTGTCATTCTCAGTCAACGGATTAAAGATCCGGTTTGGAGAAAAATTGTGCAAATCGTCCTTGGGGTCTACCTAGTCAGTGTGCTTCTATCTCGGGTCTATCTGGGAGTTCACTACCCATCAGATGTTCTTGCCAGTTTCTGTGTGGGCTCGGGAGTCTTGTTTATCGAATTTCCTTTCTATGACAAGCTTCGCTTCCAATGGCGATTTAAAGGCAAGCAGAAGTGAGATAGGTCTTGCAAGAATGGTAAAAATCTGATAAACTAAGTAATAATTGAATAGGAATCCGCAAGACTAGTAACTCAAGGGAAGTATATCAGGGAGGAGAGCCGTGACTGCAAGCTCTCTATATGAAAGCTGGGTGAATTCACTTGCGCATGGATTTAGAAATGAAGGTCTGACTTGTCAGATGAAAACGGATGGTACCGCGTGTCAACGCTCCGAGTGGAGTTTTTGGCATGTGGTTTTCTTTTTATCTGTTAAGTGACTGATGGAGGAATTATGTCAACTATTGAAGAACAATTAAAAGCGCTTCGCGAAGAAACGCTGGCTAGCTTGCAGCAGATTACTGCTGAAAATGAAAAAGAGATGCAAGACTTGCGTGTCTCTGTCCTTGGTAAAAAAGGGTCACTGACTGAAATCCTTAAAGGGATGAAAGATGTCTCTGCTGAGATGCGTCCAATCATCGGGAAACACGTCAATGAAGCGCGTGATGTCTTGACAGCTGCTTTTGAAGAAACAGCTAAGCTCTTGGAAGAAAAGAAAGTCGCAGCTCAACTAGCTAGCGAGAGTATCGATGTGACGCTTCCAGGTCGCCCAGTTGCGACTGGTCACCGTCATGTCCTTACACAAACCAGTGAAGAAATCGAAGATATTTTCATTGGGATGGGTTACCAAGTCGTGGATGGTTTTGAAGTAGAGCAAGACTACTACAACTTTGAGCGTATGAACCTTCCAAAAGATCACCCAGCTCGCGATATGCAGGATACTTTCTACATTACAGAAGAAATCTTGCTTCGTACTCACACGTCTCCAGTTCAGGCGCGTGCTATGGATGCTCATGATTTTTCAAAAGGTCCTTTGAAAATGATCTCACCAGGACGTGTGTTCCGTCGTGATACGGACGATGCAACCCACAGTCACCAGTTCCACCAAATCGAAGGCTTGGTTGTTGGGAAAAACATTTCTATGGCGGATCTTCAAGGAACGCTTCAACTGATCGTTCAAAAAATGTTTGGGGAAGAGCGTCAGATCCGTCTGCGTCCATCTTATTTCCCATTCACAGAGCCATCTGTTGAGGTGGATGTTTCTTGCTTCAAGTGTGGTGGAGAAGGCTGTAACGTATGTAAGAAAACAGGTTGGATCGAGATTATGGGTGCCGGTATGGTTCACCCACGTGTCCTTGAAATGAGTGGAATTGATGCGACTGTTTACTCTGGCTTTGCCTTTGGTCTTGGACAAGAGCGTGTCGCTATGCTCCGTTACGGAATCAACGATATCCGCGGATTCTACCAAGGAGATGTCCGCTTCTCAGAACAGTTTAAATAAGATTGAAACCTGAAACACAGTCCTATACAGTCCTAGTCATTTTCTCTCGATGAGAATAGTAAGGACTGACTCGAAGAAAAAGAAAGGAATTGAACAGAACTTACTTGTGGGTTCTTGCAATCAGAATTATGTTAGTATCTTATAAATGGTTAAAAGAATTGGTGGACATTGATGTGCCATCACAAGAGTTGGCTGAGAAAATGTCAACTACAGGGATCGAGGTCGAAGGTGTCGAATCACCGGCTGCTGGTCTCTCAAAAATTGTCGTCGGTGAGGTCTTGTCTTGCGAAGATGTGCCAGAAACACACTTGCATGTCTGTCAGGTTAACGTTGGCGAAGAAGAAGCCCGTCAGATTGTTTGTGGTGCTCCAAATGTACGTGCTGGGATTAAGGTCATGGTGGCTCTTCCAGGAGCTCGTATTGCTGACAATTACAAGATTAAAAAAGGGAAAATCCGTGGTTTGGAGTCACTTGGAATGATTTGTTCCCTTGGTGAATTGGGAATTTCTGACTCGGTTGTGCCTAAGGAATTCGCAGATGGAATCCAAATCTTGCCTCAAGATGCAGTACCAGGTGAGGAAGTCTTCTCATATCTAGACTTGGATGATGAAATTATCGAACTTTCTATTACACCAAACCGTGCAGACGCTCTATCTATGCGTGGGGTGGCTCACGAAGTGGCAGCCATCTATGACAAGGCAGTCAACTTCAAAGAATTTACCTTAACAGAAACAAATGAAGCTGCAGCAGACGCCCTTTCTGTAGGCATTGAGACAGACAAGGCGCCTTACTATGCGGTCCGTATCTTGGATAATGTGACCATCGCACCAAGTCCACAATGGTTGCAAAATATCCTCATGAATGAAGGCATCCGTCCAATCAATAACGTAGTAGACGTAACCAACTACATCCTGCTCTACTTTGGTCAACCTATGCATGCCTTTGACTTGGATACCTTTGAAGGGACTGATATCCGTGTGCGTGAAGCGTGTGCTGGTGAAAAATTAGTGACCTTGGACGGTGAAGAACGTGAACTTGCAGAAACTGACCTAGTCATCACTGTCGCAGACAAGCCAGTTGCCCTTGCAGGTGTTATGGGCGGACAAGCTACAGAAATCTCTGAAAAATCTAGTCGTGTGGTCCTTGAAGCAGCTGTTTTCAATGGCAAATCCATCCGCAAGACTAGCGGACGCCTCAACCTTCGTTCGGAATCATCTTCTCGCTTTGAAAAAGGGATCAACGTGGCAACTGTTAACGAAGCCCTTGATGCGGCGGCTCGCA
>CABTWF010000036.1:0-16809 GCA_902488495.1 uncultured Streptococcus sp.
AAATCAAAGAGCAAACTAGGAAGCTAGCTGCAGGCTTCTCAAAACACTGTTTTGAGGTTGTGGATATAACTGACGAAGTCAGTAACCATACATACGGCAAGGAAATGCTGACGCGGTTTGAAGAGATTTTCGAAGAGTATTATTTCATTGTTGGGAAGAGCAATACATCACGGATAGTAGTTGTATCTGTGAGGAGCATGCAGAGACGGTCGATACCGATTCCCAATCCACCTGTTGGTGGCATACCGTATTCAAGAGCCTCGATGTAATCGTAGTCGATACCCGTTGCTTCGTCGTCACCAAGTTCTTTGGCTTTGGCTTGAGATTCGAAACGGCTAAGTTGGTCGATTGGGTCGTTCAACTCGGTAAAGGCATTACCGTATTCCTTGGTCATAATGAAGAGCTCAAAACGGTCAGTAAAGCGGTCGTCTTCAGGATTTTTCTTAGCGAGTGGAGACACAGCTACTGGATGACCATAGACAAAGGTTGGTTGAATCAAGGTTTCTTCAACGAACTCTTCAAAGAAGGCGTTGATGATGTGACCAACTTCAGTGTAGTGTTTCTCAACTGGAACTTTCTTCTCAGCAGCGATAGCTTTAGCTTCCTCGAAAGTCATGTCTTGCCAGAAGTCTACACCAGTAATTTCCTTGATAGCATCTACCATGTGGACACGTTTAAATGGTTCGTTGATCTTAATTTCAGTACCTTGATAGTTAACTGGACCATCACCCTTAACTGCCTTAGCAGCGTGTTGGATAATACCTTCCGTCAAGTCCATGATATCTTGGAAGTCTGCATAAGCTTGGTAAACTTCGATAGAAGTAAACTCAGGGTTATGAGTAGCGTCCATTCCTTCGTTACGGAAGATACGACCAATCTCATAAACACGTTCCATACCACCAACGATAAGACGTTTTAAGTGAAGCTCCGTCGCGATACGAAGAACCATATCGATATTTTGGGCATTGTGGTGAGTGATAAATGGACGAGCAGCAGCACCACCGGCTTCATTATGAAGAACAGGTGTTTCCACTTCAAGGAATCCTTTTTGGTCCAGGTAACGACGGATTTCAGAGATGATTTTTGAACGAGTAACAAAACGTTCGAAGCTTTCACGGTTAGAAATCAAGTCAAGGTAACGTTTACGATAAATTGTTTCAACGTCTGTCAAACCGTGGAATTTCTCTGGAAGCGGGCGAAGTGCTTTAGACAAGTGTGTGATGTGTGTGGCCTTGATAGAGAGCTCTCCCATATCGGTACGCATGACTTCACCTTCGACACCAAGGAAGTCACCAAGGTCAGCCTTTTTGAAGATTTCGTAATTTTCCTCACCAACTTCGTCTTTACGAACGTAGATCTGGATTTGTCCTTCGCGGTCTTGAAGATGGGCAAAGCCGACTTTCCCTTTACCACGTTTAGTTACTAAACGTCCAGCGATAGTAGCAGTTTCGTTTAATTCATGTAATTGTTCTTTATCAAGTTCTGCAAATTTGTCTTTAAGCTCTTGTGAGTTAGCAGTACGTTCAAAACGTTTTCCGAAGGGATCGATTCCTTGTTCACGGAGCGCAGCCATTTTTTCACGGCGAACGATCTGCTGGTCATTTAGTTCTTCCATATGTTCTGTAGACATGGGTTCCTCCTAATTTTACTCAAAATTTGATACGATGAGTCATTTTTTGCGATACTCCCATTTTATCATAAATAGCAGAGAAATTCACGGATATTCTTTGAAAACTAAAAAGAACTTGACTATTAAGATCAAGTTCCATTATTTTTCTTGATAGGAAGTGTCATTCCATCTTTTCAGAGTGAAGGTTTCAAAATCATCGGTCTCTAAAACTGTCAGACTAGCATTGGCCAAGCCTCCTTCTTTGCGGAGGTGAGCCTCTTTATAGCCTAAAAGTGTACGAAGGCTAGCAGTGAGATTGGCCCCATGCCCGACAATCAAAATTCTTTCAGCCGGACTTTCTTTCAGAGATTTGATAAACTGAATGGTTCGCTGAGTCGTAGAGTAGAGAGATTCAGCTTCAAACATCCTCGTATCAAACTGAGCCAGATTAGAGCGAAAGGCCTTGATTTGTTGTGGGTAGATGGCATTGAGCGTAGCGATTTTTAATCCCTCTAGTTTTCCGAGATGCCATTCACGCAGGTCTGGAATGCTTTCTAAAGGACAAGGGATCTGGAGTTGACTTTGGATAATTTCAGCAGATTTGACCGCTCTGGGTAAATCACTAGAATAAATCGTATCAAAAGGAATTTCCTTAAGATACTGCCCAAGTTGTTTTAGGGTGTCAATGGACTCTGAAAGAAGGGGAGAGTCGCCGCTAGCACCTTGAAAACGTCCTTCAAGATTCCAGACAGTCCGACCATGACGGACAAAATAGAGTTTCATCAGTTGTTTTCCTCCAAGATATCAGCAAAGTCTGCTTTTACAAAGGTGGCTAAGTCTTGAGGTCGGATGATGATACTGTGCCCGACTTCTCCAGCAGAGACAATCATTTGGTCTAAATCCAAAGCAGTCTGATCAATAAAAATAGGATAATTGTGTTTTTGGCGAATGCCGACGGGGTTATTAGCCCCATGAATATAGCCTGTCGTTTTTTCTAGGTCTTTTTGTGGAATCATGCTCACTTTTTTATTACCAGAAACCTTTGCTAGTTTTTTCTCAGCGAGGTGTTCTGTTATGGGAACGATTCCGATGATTGGCCCCGTCTTATCACCCAGCAGAGCCAAAGTTTTAAAGATATGTGTTCGATCATATTCCGAAGGAAGTTCACCCTCAAGCGCGTTGATCTGAATACCAGTATGGTCAATACCCGCCTTGGTTAAGATTTGCTCGACAAGAGTTTTTTTAATCTTGACTTTTTTTGCCATTATTTATACTTATCCTCCAATTGACTCATCCAGATACCAAGCCAAATGCCAAGTGCAAAGAAGAAGGCGATGAGAACATAACTCACGATAGAAAGTCCAGTGTATTGGATACTTTCAGCACTTCCAGCATTTGGAATCAAAATCAAGAGGGTGCTTGATAGCACAATTCCAATAATAAAGTGATAAACACGGGAGTGGTAGTTGTTCAAGGCATGGTCCATTAATTTTGAAAAGATAATAAGAGTTGCTCCTGCACCAATCCCAATAGGAAGAAAGGTTCCGAATAAATCAAAGGTCTTAAAACCAGTTAGCATTGGAGCGTACAATCCTAAAATCAAGAGTAGATTTGACGGACTTAAACCAGGCACCAAAACACCTAGAGCTAAAAGAGCACCCGCTAAGATGAAACTAGCGAAACTGGCACTGAGTGAACCAACAACAAAGTTTAGCGCGTAGAGCCCGACTCCTGAAAGGATAAAGGTGGTCCAAAACCAGACTAGGTCAATCTTATCGCGATCAGATTCTCGAGTAGATTCTTTAAGGAGGCTAGGAACTGTACCGATGATAGCTCCAGCAAAACTCCATAAAACATAGACCTGGTAATTTTCTAGCAGATACTCGATTGGATAAGAAAACAAACCAATGCCTAGCAACATCCCGATTGCTACTGGGATAAAGTATAGGACATTCGCTTTAAAATCCTTAAAAGGATGAGCCAGAAAGCTAATCATTCGCTCGTAGATCCCCAAAATAGCTGCCAAAACACCGCCTGAAATTCCTGGTAAGATAAATCCTAAGGCGATGACGATTCCTTTAATAACTCTTGCAATCCATGAAAACATCATAAAATCCTCAATTTCATAAAATTCTTTCTCTATTCTATCAATTATAACACAGACGAGAAGAAAATGAAAAAACAAGTGAAAAAGAGAGCAATTTTCACTTGTCTTATGGTCTTAAAAATAGTTTTCTGAAGGTTTCTTCTTTTTCCTTCAAGGTAGAAATGAGATTAATATCTAAATGGTGTTCAAATCCAGCAATTCTTCCTTTTGAAGTATATTGATGGAGGTCATAGTCTAGATCAGTATTAGGCGTGGTTTCAAAGTAACCTGAATTCGTTCCATAAGATGGAATCCAGACAGCAGAGAACTTATCTGTATTGATACTATGCTCTTGCATGAAATAAACACCGATGTAAATTCCGATATTTTTGGCGCCAAGGGCTTCTAGTTTAGCCCTAAAAGCTTCAACACCTTCGTTCATATCGGACATTGTTTTTTCTTCAACATCGAGCCAATAGTAACTAGGGTTGTATGGAGAAGCAGCATTGTAGAAAACCTCAGCAGCTTTTTCCATTTCTTTCTTACTAGTACCTGCTAGATAGGCATAAACAGCAACTGGAACATTCCGTTTTTGAAATTCTGAAATATGATTTATATAGGCTTTATCGACACCATTGGCATAGGCGGCATTATTTGTTTCAGTATGCTGACCCCCATTGTGGACACGAACAATAACACCAGAAATATTTTGAGATAAGGTATCGTAGTTGATTTCCTCAGGTATTTGCCAGCCAGAGACGTCAATAATAGGTTTATCAAGATTATGCAAGGCCTGATTTTCAACCTGGACTGCATTGGCTTTTGACTTGACAGGATGGTCTTCATAAGTTGGTCTATTGAGGATCAAAATAGCTATAAATATAGTAAATAAAGTAAAAATAATAGCTGGATTAATCTTTTTTCTCATATCTATTTAGTTTAACGTAAATAGATAAAAAAATCAAAGAAAACATCGGAAAAAGTGAATATATGGGCGTCTTTTCCCTATTTCTCTGTTTGTTTACTCCTAAGAAACTAAATTATGGTATAATATAAGGGAATTTCTAGAGAAAAGAGAAGATTATGTCAAATTATGCCATTATTTTAGCAGCGGGTAAAGGTACTCGCATGAAATCAGATCTTCCAAAGGTACTTCATAAAGTAGCTGGAATTTCGATGTTGGAACATGTTTTTCGTAGTGTTGGTGCTATTCAACCTGAAAAAACAGTTACTGTAGTTGGTCACAAGGCAGAGCTAGTTGAGCAAGTATTAGCCGGTCAGACAGACTTTGTTACCCAATCAGAACAACTAGGAACTGGGCATGCTGTCATGATGGCAGAGCCTATTCTCCAAAATCGTACAGGCCACACATTGGTTATCGCTGGAGATACTCCTCTGATTACAGGTGAAAGCTTGAAAAACCTCTTGGATTTCCATATCAATCACAAAAATGTTGCTACGATTTTAACAGCTGAAGCGGCAAATCCTTTCGGATACGGTCGTATCGTCCGTAACGATAATGCTGAAGTTCTTCGTATTGTTGAGCAGAAAGATGCCACAGACTTTGAAAAGCAAATTAAGGAAATCAATACAGGAACTTATGTATTTGACAATGAGCGTCTTTTTGAAGCCCTTAAAAACATCAACACCAACAATGCCCAAGGTGAGTACTATATTACTGACGTGATTGGTATTTTCCGTAATGCGGGTGAAAAGGTTGGGGCCTATACTCTCAAGGATTTTGATGAAAGTCTTGGCGTAAATGACCGTGTAGCTCTTGCGACTGCGGAAGCAGTGATGCGTCGCCGTATCAACCAAAAGCATATGGTTAATGGTGTTAGCTTTGTCAATCCTGAAGCAACTTACATCGACATTGATGTTGAGATTGCTCCCGAAGTCCAAATCGAAGCTAATGTTACCTTGAAAGGTCAAACGAAGATTGGTGCGGAGACTGTTTTGACAAACGGTACTTATGTAGTGGATAGCACTATCGGAGCTGGATCTGTGATTACCAACTCTATGATTGAGGAAAGTAGTGTTGCAGACGGCGTGACTGTTGGCCCTTATGCCCATATTCGTCCAGGTTCAAGTCTGGCTGCTCAAGTTCACATTGGAAATTTTGTTGAAGTAAAAGGATCTTCAATCGGTGAAAATACCAAGGCGGGTCATTTGACTTATATTGGAAACTGTGAAGTGGGTAGCAACGTTAATTTTGGTGCAGGAACTATTACAGTCAACTACGATGGCAAAAATAAATACAAAACTGTGATTGGCAATAATGTCTTTGTTGGCTCAAACTCAACTATTATTGCTCCTGTAGAACTTGGGGATAATTCTCTGATTGGAGCGGGTTCAACCATTACCAAGAATGTTCCTGCTGATGCCATTGCTATCGGCCGTGGACGTCAGGTCAACAAAGATGAATATGCGACTCGCCTCCCTCATCATCCCAAGAACCAGTAGGAGTTTGTCATGGAATTTGAAGAAAAAACGATTAGTCGGAAGGAAATCTATCAAGGTCCTATTTTCAAACTAGTACAAGATCAGGTGGAGCTACCAGAAGGAAAGGGGACTGCCCAACGTGACTTGATTTTTCACAATGGAGCTGTTTGTGTACTAGCTGTGACAGCCGAGGACAAAATCGTTCTCGTTAAGCAATACCGGAAGGCTATTGAGGCGGTTTCTTATGAGATTCCTGCTGGTAAACTCGAACTTGGTGAAAATGCTGATCCAATGGCAGCGGCCCTTCGTGAATTGGAAGAAGAGGTTGCCTACACAGCTAAGTTAGAACTGTTGTACGATTTCTATTCTGCGATTGGATTTTGTAATGAAAAACTAAAACTCTATCTTGCTAGTGATTTGGTCAAGGTGGAAAATCCTCGTCCACAAGATGATGATGAAACCTTGGAAGTCCTAGAAGTAAGTCTAGAGGAAGCCAAGAACCTGATCCAGTCAGGTCATATCTGTGATGCCAAGACCATTATGGCGATCCAGTACTGGGAACTACAAAAGAAATAGAGGAGAAACCCATGGGAAAACCTTTATTAACAGACGAAATGATTGAACGTGCCAATCGTGGTGAGAAAATTTCAGGACCACCTCTTCAAGATGATGAGGAAACAAAGATCCTACCAACATCTTCACAACATTTTGGTTATTCACGCTCTAGAGACCACGGTTTTAGTCAAGATACACTTACAATCGAAGTAGAACCAACAATTCATAAGAGTCGCCGCATTGAGAACACTAAGAGAAATGTTTTTAATTCGAAACTCAATCGCATCTTGTTTGCAGTTATCCTACTTTTGATTTTGTTAATTTTAGCGATGAAACTCTTGTAATTGAAAGGACTTGAAATGAAAATTGGAATCATTGCTGCCATGCCAGAAGAACTCGTATATTTGACTCAGAATTTGGATAAACCTCAAGAAGTCCAAGCCCTCGGAAATACTTACTACACTGGCTCTGTTGGCAATACTGAAGTTGTCCTAGTTCAGAGTGGGATTGGAAAGGCCATGTCGGCTATGAGTGTAGCTATTCTAGCTGACCATTTTCAGGTAGAAGCTATCATCAATACAGGATCAGCAGGTGCTCTTGCCGAAGGGATTGCTGTTGGTGATGTCGTGATTGCAGATAGACTAGCATACCATGATGTCGATGTGACTGCTTTTGGTTATGCTTATGGCCAAATGGCTGGTCAACCTCTTTACTTTGAATCAGATAAGGAATTTATCGCTAGGATTAAAGAAAACTTATCTCAGTTAGAACAGATCTGGCATCTAGGCTTGATTGCTACAGGAGATAGCTTTATAGCTGGGAATGATAAGATTGCTAGTATCAAATCTCACTTTCCGGATGTTTTAGCAGTTGAAATGGAAGGGGCAGCTATTGCACAAGCGGCTCGGGCTCTTAATTTACCGTTCCTAGTCATTCGTGCTATGAGTGACAATGCCAATCATGAAGCCTCTATCTCTTTTGATGAGTTTATTATCGAAGCTGGACGTCGTTCTGCCCAAGTATTACTAGCCTTTTTAAAGGCCATAGATTAAGCGGAAATTTGACAGTTTATCTAGCTTATGATAAGATTTAAATAAAGAAAAGCTAGAAAACGTTTCAGAGGATATTATGAGTATTGAAATGACCGTCAGTGAGATTGCAGAGGTCTTAGGACTATCTCGTCAAGCAATCAACAATCGTGTCAAAGAACTTCCAGAAGAGGACACGAAAAAAAATGACAAAGGTGTAACTGTAGTTACTCGAAGTGGCTTGATCAAGCTAGAAGAAATCTACAAAAAAACGATTTTTGAAGATGAACCAGTCAGTGATGATGTCAAACAACGTGAACTGATGGAAATCTTGGTCGATGAGAAAAACGCTGAAATTCTTCGTTTGTACGAGCAGCTCAAGGCCAAAGATCGCCAGTTATCAGAAAAAGATGAACAGATGCGTATCAAAGATCGCCAGATTGCTGAAAAGGACAAACAGTTGGACCAACAGCAACAGTTAACTCTTCAAGCCATGAAGGATCAAGAAACCTTGAAACTCGAGTTGGACCAAGCAAAAGAAGAAGTCCAAGCAACCAAAAAAGGCTTTTTTACTCGCCTTTTTGGAGGAAAATAAAGAAGCTGTTTGGGTTACTCATTAACCTAATGGCTTCTTTTATTATTTATAGTTTATTTTGGGTAGTAATTGAGGTAAATAATGGAAAAATTAAGAGATTATATCGCCTTTGATTTGGAATTCAATCAACACGAGGGGGTTACCCATTTAATTCAAGTATCAGCAGTCCGCTATCAAGATGGACAAGAAAGTGCTGCTTTTGATTCTTATGTTCATACTACAGCCCCATTGAAGAGTTTTATCAATGGTTTGACTGGGATCACAGCTGAAACCTTGAAAGATGCGCCAAAAGTAGAACAAGTTTTAAAGGACTTTCAAGCATTTGTTGGCGATTTACCTATCGTTGGTTACAATGCAGCTAAGAGTGATTTGCCTATTCTCTTGGAGCATGGTATTGATTATCGTGACCAGTATAAGGTTGATCTATATGAGGAGGCTTTTGAACGCCGTAGTTCTGATTTACACGGCATAGCCAATCTTAAATTGCAAACTGTTGCAAATTTTTTAGGCTTTCACGGGAAGTCTCATAACAGTTTAGAGGATGCCCGCATGACGGCGCGTGTTTACGAGGCTTTTTTGGAATCAGATGAAGGAAAGCTATTAATAGAAGACCAGAGTAGTTTTTCTATGAATAATCCTTTCGGTGGCTTAGATTTATCCCAATTTTTAGACTAGGAGTGCCTATGAAACCTGAAAAACCTAAGAAGCTAGGTTTTAGGAAGATATACTATAACCTAGATAAGATTTTATTTCTATTTTTCTTGATATTTATGATGGTTGAGTTTGTCTGGCTACCATTAAATTCGTGGATTGCTGGTATCCTTCTGAGACAAACAGGTTACTTGTTTATCTCCTACAATAACTTTTGGGCGATTATACAAGGCTCGCCTTTTATCAGTTTAGCCTTTCTCATCTTAATTGCAATCAATCTCTTGGTTGCCTATTTCCAGATTTGTCTTTTGTTTATCGGGGCTCGTCACCTTCTCTATCATGAAAAGAGAACTTTAATTGAGTATAGTAGAAAAGTATTTCAACAGAGCTTTCTATTCGTTAAGCGATTGAGCTTTTGTAAGATGGCCTTTGTCTTTTTTTACATTGCTTTGCTTTTCCCGTTCATCCGTAAGATTTTAAAAATCTACTACCTCAACAAAATTATTATCCCTGATTTTATTGTGAATTATTGGGAAGGTAAGCATTGGCTGGTAGGTCTGATGATCATAGCATCCGCTTGGATCTTTCTCTACATCTCTGTCCGATTTATGTTTGCCCTTCCTAAGATTCTCTTTGAAAGAAAGACCGTAAGAGAAAGTGTGAAATATAGTCTCCAAAAGACAAAGAAAAATGTCCTTTTCTTCTCTTGGCATCTCTTACTCATTATCATTAAAACGTATCTCTTCTTCTTTGGTTTGTTAATTCCTTTTCTTTTTGCGCAAGCAGTGATGGATAATCTAACTCAAAAAGAGTCCTTGATTCTCGGTGTGATTAATTTTGTCTTGATTAAAAATTTCCATTACATGACCCTGACTTATTTCCTAGTGAAGTTTGTTTCCTTCCTTACAGGAGAGGAGTTGGAGATCATGCCAAGGCGAAAGAAAGATCATCTGATGAGATGGGGTGTCATGGGGTGTGCAAGCATCATCTTTGCCATAGAAGGCTACGTTTATCTGGAATCTCCGGATACCAATACACCTTTAGTGATTTCGCACAGAGGAGTAAGTAATAAAAACGGTGTTCAAAATACTGTGCAGTCTTTAGAAAAAACAGCTCAACTAAAACCAGATCTCATCGAAATGGATGTGCAGGAAACGAAAGACGGTCAGTTCGTGATGATGCACGATGCTAACCTCAAAAATTTAACAGGTATTAATGCTACACCGCAAGATTTGACTCTGGATGAATTAACAAATACAGATATTTACGAGAATGGTTATCAAACAAAGATTTCAAGCTTTGATGCCTATTTAGAGCGTGCAAATGCTTTAAACCAAAAATTGCTGATTGAGATTAAAACCAGTAAAAAAGATAGTCCGCAAATGATGGACCATTTCCTCGAAAAGTATGGGGCGACTATCAAGAAATATGGGCATCAGATGCAATCACTAGACTATCATGTGATTGATAAAGTGTTGACTTATGATTCTGAAATTCCAGTTTACTTTATTCTTCCCTATAACAGTATCTTCCCAAGAACCAAGGCAACGGGTTACACTATGGAGTACTCAACTTTGGATGAATACTTTGTCAATAAACTCTGGACAACTGATCAGAGACTCTATGTTTGGACCGTAAATGGTTCGGAGGCATTTGATAAAGCAGTTCGTCTCGGCGCAGATGGCATGATTACTGATGATCTTGAAATGGTCCAGTCACAAGTCACAATGGCTCAAGACGATCCGGAATATACGGAATTACTCTTAAAGAAAGCAATGGAATTCTTTGACTTCTAATAAAAAAAGAGAAACATCTGTTTCTCTTTTTTTGTGGATTAGAAAGGCAATTTTCCAGCGAAAGCTCCTAGTTTCTTCTTAGTCGTTTCATCAATTTGTTCAAGTGCAGCGTTAATTGCTTGCGCAGTCATGTCAGAAAGGGTTTCGAGATCTTCTGGATCTACAACTGCTGGGTTGAAGTCAATGCTGACAACTTTTTTGTCTCCAGTTAGGGTTGCTTGGACAAGGTCCTGAGCTGATTTTCCAACAAATTCCATGGCAGCGAGTTCTGCTTGGCTCTGTTCCATTTGTTTTTGAAGTTTTTGTGCTTGGCGCATCATGTTTTGCATGTTCATCATGGCGGTTTACAGTTTCCTTTTTCTATTATTTTCCTTTTTATTTTATCAATTTTAGGTGCAAAAGTCTATTATTTGTTTAATTCATTAGATATATGAACTTTTATAATGAGTCCCTTAAACAACTTTTAAGAAATTTACTATGCACACCTGGTATTCTTTGCGAAACAAATAAATTTCATTTAAGTTTTCTTTAAGGATTCTATTATATTCTAGAGAACTCTATGTTAACCGAACGTTAAGCAGAAAATATAGAGGATAACCTAATTTTATTTCTTAATTTGTTATAGTCTTTCCAGATTTAGTAACACATTGTTCACTTTTTACCTTTAATGGTGTGTTGATTAGACTAAATGACGCTCTGTCTTTTTTTCATGATGGAGGCAGATTGTGATATAATAGATAGTAATGAGTTTTTTAGAATAAACTAAAGGAGAATATAAATGATCTATGCAGGAATCCTAGCCGGAGGAACTGGCACACGCATGGGAATCAGTAATTTACCAAAACAATTCTTGGAGTTGGGTGATCGACCTATTTTGATCCACACAATTGAAAAATTCGTCTTAGAACCAAGTATTGAAAAAATTGTAGTTGGAGTTCATGGAGACTGGGTGTCACACGCTGAGGACCTAGTTGACAAGTATCTTTCTCTCCACAAGGATCGCATCATCATTACCAAAGGTGGGGCTGATCGCAATACCAGTATCGAGAAGATTATAGAAGCCATTAATGCCTATCGTCCAATCACTCTAGAAGATATCGTGGTTACCCACGACTCTGTTCGTCCTTTTATCACACTTCGCATGATTCAGGACAATATCAAACTTGCTCAAGATCATGATGCGGTTGACACAGTAGTAGAAGCGGTTGATACCATTGTTGAAAGTACAAATGGTCAGTTTATCACGGATATTCCAAATCGTGCTCACCTCTATCAAGGTCAAACACCTCAGACATTCCGTTGCAAGGATTTCATGGATTTGTATGGTTCCCTATCTGATCAAGAAAAGGAAATCCTGACGGATGCATGTAAAATTTTTGTTATCAAAGGAAAGGATGTTGCTCTAGCTAAAGGGGAATATTCAAACCTTAAAATCACAACGGTGACAGACTTGAAAATCGCGAAAAGCATGATTGAGAAAGACTAAGGCTATGATTAATCAAATTTATCAACTGACCAAACCAAAGTTTATCAATGTAAAATATCAAGAAGAGGATATTGATCAGGAGAATCATATCCTGATTCGTCCAAATTATATGGCGGTTTGTCATGCGGATCAACGTTACTATCAAGGGAAGCGTGATCCAAAGATATTGGCTAATAAACTTCCTATGGCCATGATTCATGAGTCTTGTGGAACTGTTATTTCAGATCCGACTGGGACTTATGAAGTCGGTCAAAAGGTAGTTATGATTCCCAATCAACCGCCTATGCAGAGTGACAAGGAGTTCTACGAGAACTACATGACCGGAACCTACTTCCTATCAAGTGGTTATGATGGCTTTATGAGAGAATTTGTCTCTCTTCCAAAAGATCGTGTTGTGTCTTATAATGACATTGAGGACACAGTTGCAGCCATTACTGAGTTTGTGAGTGTTGGTATGCATGCCATGGATCGTTTCTTGCATCTTGGTCATAGTAAGCGAGAGCGCATTGCTGTTATCGGAGATGGTAGTTTGGCCTTTGTTGTTGCAAATATTATCAATTATACCTTGCCAGAAGCAGAGATTATCGTCTTTGGTCGCCATTGGGAAAAACTAGAGCTCTTCTCTTTTGCAAAAGAGTGCTATATTACTGATAATATCCCAGAGGATTTGACCTTTGATCATGGGTTTGAGTGTTGCGGTGGCGATGGTACAGGCCCAGCTATCAATGACTTGATTCGCTATATTCGTCCACAGGGAACGATTCTCATGATGGGAGTGAGTGAATACAAGGTTAATATCAATACACGAGATGCTTTGGAAAAAGGATTGTTATTAGTAGGATCATCTCGCTCAGGACGCGTCGATTTTGAGAAGGCCATTCAAATGATGGAAGTTAAAAAGTTTGCAAATCGTCTGAAGAATATCCTTTATGTTGAAGAACCAGTGAGAGAAATCAAGGACATTCACCGTGTCTTTGCTACAGACCTAAATACTGCTTTCAAAACAGTGTTTAAGTGGGAAGTGTAAGAGATGGAGGCTAATTGTGGAGAAAATCATCAAAGAAAAAATTTCTTCTTTACTATCTGAAGAAGAGGAAGTCCTCAGTGTTGAACAATTGGGAGGCATGACCAACCAAAACTATTTGGTCAAGACAACCAATAAGCAGTATATCGTTAAATTTTTCGGAAAAGGGACAGAAAAGCTTATCAATCGTCAAGATGAAAAATACAATCTTGAATTGTTGAAAGATTTGAATCTTGATGTTAAGAATTATCTTTTTGATATTGAGTCAGGAATCAAGGTAAATGAGTACATTGATTCTGCAACAACGCTTGATTCCACTTCGATTAAGACCAAGTTTGAAAAGATTGCCCCAATGCTACAGACCATTCATGCATCAGGCAAAGAACTAAGAGGGGAATTTGCACCTTTTGAAGAAATCAAAAAATACGAAGCCCTGATTGAGGGAAATATCCCATACGCTAACTATGATGCTGTGAGAAAAGAAGTATTCTCACTAGAGAAAAGATTGGCTGATTTGGGTGTTGACAGAAAGTCTTGTCATATCGATTTGGTTCCAGAAAACTTTATCGAGTCACCTAAAGGTCGTTTGTACTTGATTGACTGGGAATACTCTTCCATGAATGATCCAATGTGGGATTTGGCAGCTCTCTTTTTGGAGTCTGACTTTACAAATCAGGAAGAAGAAGATTTTCTTGCTTATTATGAGAGTGATAAAACTCCAGTATCTCGTGAAAAGATTCGAATCTATAAAATTTTACAAGATACCATCTGGAGTTTGTGGACAGTGTACAAAGAAGCTCAAGGAGCTGACTTTGGAGATTATGGTGTGAGTCGTTACCAAAGAGCTGTTGACGGTTTGACTTATTATGGAGGTTAGGATGAAGAATAAAAATGGTGTTTCTTTCGGCCTGCTCTCAGGTATCTTCTGGGGGCTCGGTCTGACAATCAGTGCTTATATCTTTTCAATTTTTACCAATCTTTCGCCTTTTGTGGTGGCAGCGGCACATGACTTTTTGAGTATCTTTATTTTATTAGCTTTTCTCTTGATTAGAGAAGGGAAAGTTCGCTTATCAATCTTTCTAAATATTCGAAATGTCAGTGTTATTGTCGGAGCCTTGCTAGCTGGACCTATAGGAATGCAGGCCAATCTTTATGCAGTTAAGTATATCGGTAGTTCACTTGCATCTTCAGTATCAGCTATCTATCCAGCAGTTTCAGTTTTACTAGCCTTCTTCATTTTGAAACACAAGGTTTCAAAGAATACAGTATTCGGTGTTTTCTTGATTATTGCAGCGATCATTGCTCAAACCTACAAGGTTGAACAAGTTAACTCGTTTTACATTGGGATTCTTTGTGCCCTTATCTGTGCCATTGCCTGGGGGAGTGAAAGTGTTCTCAGCTCCTATGCTATGGAAAGTGATTTAAGTGAAATTGAAGCCTTGTTAATCCGACAAGTAACCTCATTCTTGTCCTATCTTGTGATTGTGCTCTTTTCTCACCATTCATTTGCAGAAGTGGCAGATGGGCAATTATTCGGCCTCTTGCTTGTCTTTGCGGCCTTTGATATGATTTCCTACTTAGCTTATTATATCGCGATTAATCGTTTGCAACCTGCGAAAGCAACAGGTTTGAATGTGAGCTATGTAGTCTGGACTGTCTTATTTGCAGTTATTTTCTTGGGTGCACCGCTAGATATGCTGACAATCATCACTTCACTTATTGTTATGGCTGGTGTTTATATTATTATTAAAGAATAAAGGAGATTCGTGTGAAAGCGATTATTTTAGCAGCGGGCTTAGGAACTCGTCTGCGTCCTATGACTGAAAATACCCCAAAAGCTTTGGTTAAGGTTAATCAAAAACCCTTGGTAGAATACCAAATCGAGTTTTTGAAAGAGAGAGGAATTGATGAGATTATTATCGTTGTCGGTTACCTCAAAGAACAATTTGACTACCTAAAAGAAAAATATGGTGTCCGTTTAGTCTTTAACGACAAGTATGCTGATTACAATAACTTTTACTCACTTTATCTAGTAAAAGAAGATTTGGCTAACAGCTACGTCATCGATGCAGATAACTATCTTTTCAAAAATATGTTTCGAAACGATCTTAAACGTTCTACCTATTTTAGCGTTTATCGTGAAGACTGTACCAACGAGTGGTTCTTGGTTTACGGTGATGACTACAAGGTTCAAGACATTATTGTTGACAGCAAAGCTGGTCGCATTCTGAGCGGAGTTTCATTCTGGGATGCACCAACTGCTGAGAAGATTGTTGGCTTTATTGACAAAGCTTACGAAAGTGGTGAATTTGTTGATCTCTACTGGGACAACATGGTTAAGGATAATATCAAAGAATTGGATGTCTATGTCGAAGAATTAGAAGGAAATAGCATCTATGAAATTGATAGTGTAAAAGATTACCATAAGTTAGAAGAGATTTTATCTACTATTAAGTAAGGAAAGAGAAGAAGGCTTGGGCCTTCTTTTTTTGTGGATATTATAACAAGAATGTTTGATATTGATTGTATTCTTTAAATGAAACAAAAATTACAAAAAAATGAACAAAATAAAACAAAAATTATTGACAACGATTTCATATAGTGTTATACTTATTACATAAAAGATAATTGAAAGAAGGGAAAATGTTATGGGATTAGATCATTTCTTTGACAAAAACCTGGTGTTTTGCTTAGAAGCGGATAATCAAGAACAACTCTTTGATCAGGTAGCAAGCTTGTTGGAAGAACGAGAAATTGTCACTCCAACTTATCGTGAAGCCTTGATCACGCGTGAAAAGTCATTTCCAACTGGTTTAGATATGGAATTTCTAGGAAAGGATTTGCCAAATGTGGCAATCCCTCATACAGATATTGTTCATAATCTAGCTGAGAAAGTGGTGGTTGTTCGATTAGAAAAACCAGTAACTTTTCACAATATGATTGCTCCTGATAAGGAAGTAGAAGTATCCCTACTCTTCTTTATCATTAACAACTCAAGTTCAAGTCAAACAAATATTCTGGCTCAGTTGATGGACTTTTTCACAGGAAATGGACATCTGGAAGATTTATCAAAAATTTCCGAACCAGAAAAACTTTATGCTTACATTGCTGAAGCAACCGCTTAATCTTGTCTATTAAAATATAAAATCGGAGGAAATCCAAATGATTAAAATTCTTGCTGCCTGCGGTGCAGGTGTTAACTCAAGTCACCAAATTAAAAGTGCTCTAGAAGAAGAACTTTCAAACCGTGGTTATGACGTTCACTGTGATGCAGTCATGGTCAAAGATGTAAACGAAGACCTTATTAAGGGCTACGATATCTTTACACCAATCGCCGCAACTGACCTTGGTTTTGAACCAGGTATTCCAGTAATTGAAGCTGGACCAATCTTGTTCCGTATTCCAGCGATGAGCGCACCAGTATTTGACAATATTGAAGCAGCTATCAAAGAACACGGACTAAGCTAATTTATTCTTTATCTTGTTAACATTCATATAACTAAAAAAACGGGAGGAACTATTATGGATGTCATTATC
>CABTWF010000037.1:0-15073 GCA_902488495.1 uncultured Streptococcus sp.
GCAGCTGGATAGGAGTAGAATTCCTTATCATACTTGGTGTAGAGACTGCGAACGATACGCTGCCAGACAGGATTCTCAATCTTGAAAATCATTTGCGACATGTAGTCACGAATCTCCTTGACATCAACCGGAGATTTAACCTTGAAGTCAGCTGGATCATTGGGTTCCCCAGGCTGAGGTAAACGAAGCGTGATTTGATTGACTTGAGGAGTATTATTATAAACTTCTCTGCGCCCTTGCATGTGGACCACTTTCCCTGCAGTAAAGGCCTCAACGTTATGAGGCTGAGCATCCCAGAGTTTTCCTTCAATCTCGCCACTATCGTCTTGGAAGGTAAAGGCTAGGTAGTTTTTCCCAGCACGCGTCTGTCTCAGGTCAGCTGACTTGATCAGGTAAAAACCTTCAAACAGCTCATCTTTTTTCATGTGACTAATCTTCATATTCTTCCTCATCTTCTTGGAAATGGAGTAGATCAAGCGCAGGCTCACCTTCTGATAACTCAATGTGACGGAGCGTCCGCTCGATAGCTGTGGTACGACGGTTTAATAATTCATCAATATTGCCAGAGGCATGTTGGAGATGCTTTTGTGCCTTGACCAGAATGCCACCAAACTTGCCAAACTCGGTCTTGACACTAGCAAGGGTCTTACTGATATGGTCAGCACTCTTTTGGATATTGAGAGTTTTGAAACCAACTGATAGAGAGTTAAGCAGGGCTGATAGGGTACTTGGTCCTGCAACGATAATCTGCTCCTCCCGTCTCAAATCATCAAAGAAGACCGGATTGCGGACAATCTCTGAGTAAAGTCCTTCTGTCGGAACAAACAAGACTCCAAAATTGGTCGTCCGAGGTGGTGCTATGTACTTGCTATTGATATCCTTGGCAAAGCGCTTGACACTAGCTAGGAGTGACTTGCGACAACGTTCAATCTCGTCCTTATCGCCTGCTTCATAGGCTTCTTCTAGGCGGTAGTAATCCGCCAGTGGAAACTTGGAGTCAATCGGTAAATAGACATATTCCTGATCTCCTTGGCCAGGTAACTTGATAGCGTACTCTACTCGCTCGCTAGAGTTTTCAACCGTTGCGTATTCTCGTTCGTACTGGGCAGGTGTCATGATGTCTTCAATGATTTGCCCCAGTTGCAATTCTCCCAGAATCCCTCGCGTCTTGGTACCAGAGAGAACCTTGTTGAGAGCACCAACATCGCGGGCAACTGTCTGCATCTCTCCCAGGCCACGATTGACAGACTCCAGTTGTTTGGAAACTGTCTCGAAGGAAGCCTGCAAGCGCGTCTGCAAGGTCTTTTCTAGCTTTTCCTCGACCGTTTGGCGCATTTGCTCCAAGCGTTGTTCATTTGATTCCTGCAAGGCTTGGAGACGTTGGTCGGTCTTGTCCCTAGTTTGAAGGAGATTCTCGTTCATCTCCTGTCTAACTTGAGTCAGGCCTTGGTGCAATTCCATTCGCACTTCTTGCAAACGGTCGCTGACAGCCACTTCCAAATCTTTTTGATCCAGCTGACTGGCTTGTCTGGCTTGTTCAAAGCGGTAATCCAGTTGGTCTGAAAGATTGTCTGCCTGATTCTCCAAACTCTTGCTTAGGTGTTTCTCCTGCTTATCCTGCCTCTGCCAAATGAGAAAGAGACCAGCTAGATTGGCAATTAATAATAGTAATAATACAGTCTCCATCCTACCTCCTGTCCTTGCTATGCAGCACGACGACATAGCCATCTGGGCAAGTTACCGCAACTTCCCTATCTATATATTCGTTAGAAGCGTACACTTTTTTAAAGAAAAAATTCTCCTCTGTCAATTCGTACTTGGCACCAAGAATAGTCAGCTGGCTATCCCGAACTGGCATAAAGGCTAGATAATCGTAGTCTGAACGGGGCTCTAGCTGACTGGTCCCTTCTGGACAATAGGCAATCACATTTTGCCCATCCTCAATCGCTATCTGGCGCATATAGGGTGCCAACTTGGGATTGCTAGGCAGAAAGACATTAGCCAGCATATGATCAATACGACCACCCAAAGCCCCAAAAATGGTCACTTGGGCTTGAGGATTTTTTTCAAAAATCGTTAAAAGTGCTAGTTCCAGATCCGTATCATCCTTTTCTGGCTGGGCTTGAACAAAATGTTGGGCACGTTTTTGAATCAACTGACGTTCGTCTGCAGTCACCGAATCAAAATCCCCAACTGCTAGAGTGAGAGGCAGATCTTCTTCCAAGACCCAGAGCGAACCACGATCCACACCAACAAAGCTATCAAAATTCGTCCGATAATGACCGCGATCTCCGCCGGCAAAAACAGCAACCCTAGTCCAGTTGTTTTCTGAGAGTTTGCACTCGTTCATTGACATCTCCCTTAAAGACATAGGATCCTGCTACAAAAACGGTCGCTCCAGCTTCTTTGGCTTGAGCAATGGTTTGGTCATCAATACCGCCATCGACTTCAATCTCAAAGCTCAAACCTTTTTCATGACGAAGGGCAACCAACTCACGAATCTTATCCATGGTTTCAGGCAGAAAAGCTTGCCCACCAAATCCAGGGTTAACTGTCATGACCAAGACTTGGTCAACTAGGTGAAGGACATGCTTAATCGCCTCAACAGGTGTACCAGGGTTGGTGACAACCGAAGGTTTGACACCAAGCGAACGAATCTTTTGAAGAGCTCCATGAATATGAGGTGTTGCTTCCACATGGATGCTGATGATATCCGCTCCCGCACGCGCAAAGTCTTCTAAATGGTGTTCTGGATTAGCTACCATCAAGTGGCAGTCAAAGACCATCTTGCTATGAGGGCGAAGAGCTTCGACCACACCTGCACCAAAACTGATTTGTGGTACAAAGTGCCCATCCATGATATCGATATGGGCATATTCTGCCCCAGTTGCTTCTAGGCGTTTGATTTCACGTTCAAAGTTGGCATAATCTGCTGCCAGAATTGACGGAGCAATCTTGTATTGAGACATAGGTTTCTCCTTATTTTGGAATTTTTTTGCTGACTTTTTTATAGGTTTCTCTGCGATTTTCAATTTCACTGAGAAATTGCAGGTAGTTGTCAAAACGGAAGGATGCAATGATACCCTCTTCGACAGCCGGCTTAACCGCACAGGACGGTTCATGGGTATGGGTACAAGTACGGAATTTACAGTCTCGACTGACACTGACAATCTCTGGAAAAGCCTGATTGAGGTCTTCAGCCGTTGACACTTCATAATCCAGTGATGAAAAGCCTGGTGTGTCCGCGATTTTACCCCCATTGAGGTTGTAAAAACTAACAGCTCGAGTGGTATGACGACCGCGACCCAGACTGTCTGAGATCTCTCCTGTTTCAAGATTGAGGTCCGGTGCGATTTTATTGAGGAGGGTTGATTTTCCAACACCTGTCTGCCCCATAAAGACCGTCACTTTTCCTGTCAACAAAGGCAGGAGTTCCTCTTTACTGGTCACAAAGTCATAGCCGATGTCACCGTATGTCTGCTGGTAAAAATCCAGTTCTCCTCTATCTTCCAGCAAGTCCATTTTAGAAATATAAACGATAGGATGGATGTCCTTGTGTTCCAAAAGAACCAAGAAACGATCCAACAAGTTGCTGTTGAAGTCCGGTTCCTTGACGGACATGATCACCACAGCTTGGTCAATATTGACAATAGGTGGACGGACCAGACTGTTTTTCCGTTCGTGAATTTTGAGGATATAACCTTCGGAATTTTCCTCCGCAGAAAAATCTACCCAGTCCCCAACGTAGGGTGTATGACCTTTTTTGCGGAAATTCCCACGCGCACGTGTCTGATAGACTTGGTCCTCACTCTCCACATAGTAGAATCCTGCCAAGGCTTTAATGATTTGTCCCTTCATCTTAGAGTCCTTGTCCTTTGAGCGCATCTGCTAGGCTAGCAAATTCTGCCAAGCTAAGAGCTTCTCCACGCACAGATGGTGACAAACCTGCTTGGGCCAAAGCCTTGGTCAGCTTATCCTTGACTTCATCAGTTTTCCCAAAGTAGCCTGTTAAGTTGTTCCATAAGGTCTTGCGACGATGGGTGAAACTAGCCTTGGAAACCTTAAAGAAGAAGTTCTCATCTTTCACTGCTACAGCAGGCTCTGGACGACGCACCATTTTCAGGATAGCCGAGTCCACGTTTGGCGCTGGCACAAAGACCGTACGAGGTACGATAAAGGCAACCTTGGCTGTCATGTAATACTGGACAGCAATCGACAAACTACCGTAAGCCTTGGTATTGGGTTGAGCGGAGATACGATCCGCCACTTCTTTCTGCATCATGACGACAAACTCACTAAAAGGAATGCCACTCTCGATTAAATGCATGAGAATAGGCGTCGTGATGTAATAAGGCAAGTTGGCTACTACCTTGATTGGCAGGTCAGGATTTTTGAAATTCTGGATATGCTGGGCCAAGTCAACTTTGAGAATGTCCTCGTTGACTACTGTCACATTGTCAAAATCACGCAGGGTATCTGCCAAAATCGGTACCAAACGGTGGTCAATCTCAAATGCCATGACTTGAGCTGCACGCTCAGCCAAAAATTCTGTCAAGGCACCAATCCCTGGCCCGATTTCGATGACATTAACCTGATCATCAATTTCAGCTGTATCCACGATTTTTTGAAGGATATTGGTATCCGTCAGGAAATTTTGCCCGAAGGACTTTTTAAAGGTAAAACCGTGACGCTCCAGTACTGCCTTGGTCACGCTATAATCTGCAATTCTCATTTATTCTCTTTTCTATTATAGTAAGCTTCTGGAGTAGAATGATAGAGCAAAACAAATAAGGGAGTCTCAGTAATTCCTTCCAACATCTCTTTTAAGACCGCATCTGGATGAATAATCTCTCGTGTTTTGGTGAAATAAACACCTTGTTCCCCATTTCGATTACGGAGTTCCCAAGCGACATTGTTTCCTTGAACAGACGGCAAATAACGTTCCTTTTCTAGAAAGTCAAAAAATTCTTTCACCGTCATATCTTCAGGAATCTCAAATTCTGTCTCATGAGGCAATACATCGTCCCCCATACATACAGAATCTCTATCAACTCGAATTTTCATTTCGCACTGTCCTTATAAGTTTCTATTTTAACGCTATCAAAATAAATCTAAGTACCTCTATTGTAACACATTCCCTTTGTATTTTTGGGCTATCTGGTTATTGTTATCACTTTTCAGGACTCTCCAAACAGATTTCGATATCTAAATTTCTTTCCACTATTGAAGTAAGCATAAAATTTATTTTTCTCATTCTTTATAGATTGTCTCTTGAAAATGTCAGTTGTTCAAGTAAGAAATAGAGTTTTGCTTGCTCCTCTTCTTCGTAAGCAGATCTATTTGCTTTTACTTCCCTGCATTTCTCGTCATACAGAAAACCGTCATGGCCATCTTCTGTAGATAAGACTGTGTAGACTTTGGCCATTTCTTCAGGACTAATTGAAAATCTTGACTTGATTTTATACAAATTTTTCATAAAAGCGCTGAGGTGATCATAGCGGCGCATATCAACTTTGACATTGGTCACACGGATTGCCTGAATTTTGATACCTTTCCAATGTTTCCGCATATAAAGCGACAGCATCAACAAGGCCAGTTTATTCTGATAATAGGTCTTGGCAGGACTATAATGTTTTTGACCAGTTAAATTTTCAAAATCAAGCTTCATGAAAGGATAAAGCATCAGCCCTTGGGAAGAAATATTAATAATTCGGCAACTTTCTGACTTTTCTAACAATCCCCTCAACAAGGTAGAAAGTAAAAAGGGAGCAACCACGTTGGTCGCAAATTGCTTTTCTAAACCATTCTTAGTCAGGATGGGCTTTTTGACTGACAAATCAAAATCAGCTGCATTGTTCATTAAAACATCTAAAGTCTCTTCCTTTTGGATATACTGTTCTACCGCTTTCTTGATACTCTCCAAATCAGATAAATCAGCCAAGATATAATCTACATGCGGATTTCCTGTTTGTTGGCAGATTTCCTCACAGGCTTGCTCAGCAGCTTCTTTCCGTCTACAAAAGAGAGTTACCGACCAACCCTTTTCAGCCAACTGTTTAGCAGACTGGTAGCCAATACCACTATTGCCACCCGTAATAATCACTTTTTTCATTTCTGACTCCGTTAGTCTGAATACTTAGCCATCACTTCTTCCACTTCTGCCAAGGTTATCCCAAATAACTCCAACCGCTTGAGGAGTTGCTTGCCGTTGGAATAGCCGATGCGGAGCTGTTCGCCTAGATACTCTCGGCGCCTACGACTGTCCGCTCCCGCCAAGAAACCTAGTCGAATCAAGTCACCACGACTGATGTCAAACTCGTTCTCGTTTTCAAATTGCTCTGTCACCTGAGTCAGCGCTGTTTTTAGATCTTCATAGCTGGCGTGTTCGATTCCCAGAGAACGTCCCTTGGACTTAGATTTGGGAACAGCCTCATCTCGCTTGAGAAAGGCATGCTGTACTGTTGGAATGGCCGTCATAATCATGCGACGAATCCGCTCCCCATTAAAATCTGGATCTGTAAAGACAATGACTCCATGCAGTTCATGCAGGCGCTGAATCCGCTCTATATCCTGGTCATTTATTGCAGAACCTCGTGTTTCATAGGTCTCTACATCAAAGTAACGTTTGAGATTGGCCGTATCATCGCGACCTTCAACCACGATGACTTGGGAAATTTTTTCTTTCATCACTTGCTGTCCAATCCAAAGATACGCTCTGCATTTGCAGTTGTTACTGCGGCTAACTCCTCAGTCGTCAGCCCACGCAAGTCGGCGATAAAGTCCGCCACATAGCGTGTGTAGGCTGTTTTGTTTTCACGGCCACGTTTAGGAACAGGAGCTAGGTAAGGGGCATCCGTCTCTACCAAAATCTTGTCCAAAGGAAGTTCCCTAGCAGCCTCTTGGATATCCGTCGCTTTTTTAAAGGTCACCACACCTGAGAAAGAAATGGTCATACCAAGCTCGACAAACTTCTCAGCCCACTTGAGAGAGCCTGAAAATGAATGCATAATCCCACCACGAGGACCAACGCCCTCACCCTTGATAATCTCATAAGTATCTTCTAGCGCATCACGGGTATGGACCACAAAAGGCAAATTCAAATCCTTAGACAACTGAATCTGACGACGAAAAACCTGCTCCTGTACTTCCTTAGGTGCTGTCATCCAGTGATAGTCCAGACCAATCTCACCTAAAGCAACAACCTTGGGATGTTTTAGTTTTTCAAGCAAGTAAGCTTCGACCTCGTCTGTGTAAGTCCCTGCTTCCGTCGGATGCCAGCCAATAGTTGCGTAGAGCTGCTCATACTCATCTGCCAACTCTAGGGCTCGTTCAATAGTTGGCTTATCAAAACCAACAATATTCATCTGTGTCACACCCATCTCAGCAGCCAAGGCGATTTCTTCTGCCTCACGTCCTGCAAATTCTTCTACATTTAAATGTGTGTGCGTATCAAAAATCATCTCTTCTAACCTCATTTTCTTCCATCTATTATACCAAAAATAGCATTCCTCGGCTTGTAAAAATATTCTAATACCAATCATTCTCCCTTGACTGCCTTTTTTCAAAGCAGTATAATAACACTTATTGAAATTTTCATCAAAGGAAAAGAAAATGTTTAGAAAATTAAAATATACCTTTATCGGTCGACCACTCAAGTCTCTCACAGATGGTGAAGGGGGATTGTTAGGGAAAATGCAGGCACTTGCAATGTTATCCAGTGATGCCCTGTCTTCTATTGCCTATGGACCCGAACAAGTCATTCTCGTATTAGTCAGCCTCTCTCCTCTCGCTATTTGGTGGAGCCTCCCTATCGGTATTTTTGTCCTCTTACTGCTCGCTAGTTTGACCATTTCCTATCGTCAAATCATTCACGCCTATCCTCAAGGTGGTGGGGCTTATATGGTCACTCGGGAAAATCTCTCCCCTGAACTAGGCTTGATTGCAGGGGGCAGCCTCCTTGTTGACTATATGCTGACAGTAGCCGTATCCGTTGCGTCTGGAGCTGATGCTATTACTGCAGCCATCCCTGCCCTCCATCCCTATAATCTTCATATCTCTATTTTCCTAGTCTGTCTGCTCATGCTCTTGAATTTAAGAGGATTGAAAGAATCTGCCAGCTCTCTGATGATTCCCGTCTACCTCTTTATCTTCAGTACCGTCTTTCTCTTGCTTTATGGGTTCTTTCAACTATTTACAGGTTCCCTAAACTATCAGGCGACTTCAACCATTGGGCAAACCGTTCCGAGCCTTTCCATCGTTCTCCTATTGAGAGCCTTTACCAGTGGCTCTGCCTCTCTGACAGGGGTTGAAGCTATTTCAAATGCGGTACCATTTTTCAAAACTCCGAAAGAAAAGAATGCTGCTCAGACCTTGACCATCATGTCCCTCATTTTAGGATTTCTTTTTGCAGGCATTACCTTCCTAAACTACTGGATGGGCATCACACCTCAAAATGGAGAAACCATCCTCTCGCAAATGGCCAAGGGCATTCTTGGTGATTCATTCTTTGGTCATGCTAGCTACTATCTCTTCCAGTTCTCAACAGCCTTGATTCTAGCTGTAGCTGCAAATACTGGCTTTTCAGCCTTCCCTATGCTGGCCTACAATATGGCTAAAAACAAGTACATGCCCCATCTCTTTATGGAAAAAGGGGATCGTCTTGGCTACTCCAACGGTATCTTAACTCTGGCCTTTGGAGCTATGATCCTTCTTCTCATTTTTAACGGGAATACTGAACGCTTGATTCCTCTTTATACTATCGGGGTCTTCGTTCCCTTTGCCCTTTCTCAGACTGGGATGATTCGTCATTGGAAAAAGGAAAAAGGAGCAAACTTCTTAAAACCTGCCTTTGCTAATATCCTTGGGGCCATCATTTGTTATGCTATTGTCCTCATTTTACTCCTCTTCAGACTGGGTGATATCTGGCCATTCTTCCCAATTATCCTAGTCTTAACCTTCCTCTTTTTGTCCATTCACAGCCATTACCAAAAAGTGGCAAAACAGCTGCGACTCTACGAAGGAATTGAAAAACGTACCTACGATGGCAATCTGGTTCTTGTCCTAGTAGGAAATGTTACTCGAGTAAGTGTCGGAGCCATTAACTACGCTCAAAGTATCGGTGACGAAGTGTTAGCCATGCACATTTCTACTAAAGAAACGGCAGAAAAAGACCAAGAAATTCTTCAGGAATTTGCCGATTACTTCCCAAATATCACTCTGAAGAATATCAATACCAGCTACCGCGACATCATCACCCCTAGCGTTAAGTATGTCAAACGAATCGCCCAAGAAGCTAAGCAAAAAAACTACACCGTTACAGTTCTTGTACCACAGTTTATCCCTAACAAGCCTTGGCAAAATATCCTGCACAATCAAATGAGCCTTAAACTAAAATACGCTCTCAGATGGCACGAAGATGTCGTTGTCGCTAGCTACTCTTATCACTTAAAAGAATAAACAAAAACTCAAAATCAGTAACTTATATCTGGTTTTGAGTTTTTTGTATGTGACCTTTTAAATGAGCCCTCCATGAGTTTCATCTGAAATGACCGATTTCGTAGACAATGCACCCCTTTAAGATAAAAAGAAAAGCCAGTAGACTCGAGTTCCTACTGACTTCTTTGTTGAATTCGTTTGGATTATGCAGCCAAAACTTTGCGTCCTTTACGACGACGAGCTGCCAATACGCGACGACCGTTTTTAGTTGACATACGGTTACGGAATCCGTGTTTACGCGCACGACGAAGTTTACTTGGTTGATAAGTACGTTTCACGATGAATACCTCCTCATAGATTTTGTATTCGTTTAGCCGGCTATAAAGTGATCAGTTACTAAACATACTTTACTATTCTATCTGATTCTTACCTATTTGTCAATAGCTCTAAGTAAATGTTTCCTGCTTTTCCCTATGAAAGCCTTATCTACGATACTGGCTCAAGAAACGTGTCATCTTTTCTTGGATTTGCGCTAATTCGTCCACACGAGGAAGGTAAACGATACGGAAATGGTCTGGTTCCTTCCAGTTAAAACCACGACCATGAACCAAGAGAACCTTTTCCTGCTTCAAGAAATCAAGAACGAACTGTTCATCATCATCGATGCGGTACATATTGCGATCAATTTTAGGGAAGATATAAAGACCCGCCTTTGGCTTGACCGCAGACAAACCTGGGATATCTTGAATAGCATTGTAAATGAAGTTTCTTTGCTCGTAGATCCGTCCACCAGGAAGGAGCAATTCATCCACTGACTGGTGCCCACCTAGTGAAGTTTGTACGACTTGCTGGGCCAAAACGTTAGAGCAAAGACGCATATTGGACAGCATATTGAGACCTTCGATATAGCCCTTGACATGGTGCTTAGGACCAGACAAGACCATCCATCCTACACGGAAACCAGCGATACGGTGAGATTTTGACAAACCATTCATGCTGACACAGAAAACATCAGGTGCCAAGCTTGCCACAGGCGTATGCACATGCCCATCCATCACCATGCGATCATAAATTTCATCCGCAAAGATGATCAAATCGTTTTGACGAGCAATCTCAATAATCTCCAACAAGAGTTCCTTAGGATAAAGGGCTCCAGTTGGATTATTTGGATTGATAAGGACGATTGCCTTAGTGTTGGAAGTAATTTTTGACTTGATATCGTCAATATCAGGGTACCATTCTGCAGCTTCATCACAGATATAGTGAACGGCATTTCCCCCAGCTAGGCTGACCGCGGCTGTCCAGAGAGGATAGTCTGGCATAGGCACCAAGACCTCATCGCCATTATCCAAAAGCCCTTGCATGGACATAACAATCAGCTCACTGACACCATTTCCAAGGTAGATATCATCAATGTCTACATTGGGAAATTTCTTCAGTTGGCAATACTGCATGATGGCCTTGCGGGCTGAGAAAATCCCTTTGGAATCAGAATATCCCTCACTATCACGCGCATTCATAATCAAGTCATGAATGACCTCGTCTGGCGCTGTAAAGCCAAATTCTGCTGGATTCCCTGTATTCAGACGTAAAATCTTTTCTCCGTTTGCTCGCATCCGCATAGCTTCTTCCAAAACAGGACCACGGATATCATAGGCAACGTGCTCTAACTTACTAGACTTGTTATATTCTTTCATCTTGTTTCCTCAATTCATAGAGATAGTAACATTATACCACTAGAAAGGAATTGCGACAAGTTTCCTGAAATGAGCAAGCAAAGAAAAAAACTCACAACGACTAGGTTTTCACCGTCTAAACAACTAGAATACAGAAGCATTTTCTCACATACCAAAAGACAAACCTAGAAAGATCAGCGCTAAAAAGGAGTCATACAAAAGATTAAACATGAGAAAGAGGCTCCACGTGACCAAATAGTCCAAGCGACCACTTCTCTTTGCAATCACAAATAAAATGATGTGGTAGACTAGGTGAAAGAGAAGAAATCCAACAAAACCTGGATAGAGAACGGGCACAACTCTTTCCAGCTGCCAAAGCATCACTACTTCACCTACAAGTGACGCAAGGATAATTCCATGATAAAGAAAACTTATTTTTTTAAAAGTCTGAACAAAATCTTTCATACTTTCTCATCCCCTCGCTGTATTTCCTACTAGCTCGTTTTCTTTTATTTTAACATATCTCCACCAAATTGAATCTCCGATAATATTTATTTAAATATGATTTTTACTTTACTTCTTTAGTGAAAAGGGTTACAATAACAGTAAGAAAATTTCAGGAGGTTTCATTATGGCACAACGTTACCAAAATGTTATGGTCGCAATTGATGGTTCTAAAGAAGCGGATTTGGCTTTCGTCAAAGGTGTTTACACTGCTCTACGCAACGAATCCAAGCTCACCATTGCCCATGTTATCGACACACGCGCTCTTCAAAGCGTGTCTACCTTTGATGCTGAAGTTTACGAAGAACTCCAAGTCGATGCTGAAAGTCTGATGAAGGAGTACGAAAAGCGCGCAAGAGATGCTGGTGTGACCGATATTCACATCGTCATCGAAATGGGAAATCCAAAAACCCTCCTTGCCCGTACTATTCCAGACGCAGAAAATGTCGACCTGATTCTCGTTGGTGCAACAGGGCTCAATGCCTTTGAACGCCTCTTGGTTGGCTCTTCATCTGAGTACATTCTTCGCCATGCAAAAGTCGATTTGCTGGTCGTGAGAGAAAGAGAAAAAACATTGTAATCATTAAAAAAAGGGAGCCTTGGGCTCCTTTTTGTTTGTCCTGATTGGGTCAGAAAAAGGCTTTAAACAATAGTTTAAAGCCTCAATCTTATTTAGAAAGTAGTCAATCTCAAAAGATTGAATTATTTGTAACTGTATGCCCAGTAGTATACACCGTTTCCATCAACTACTGCTGCTACAGCTCCTTCAGTGACATTTGGATCGAGAAGCAAGTCTCTCAAACCACTGTTTGCCCATTTCTTAACGACAACAGCAGCATCTTCATCACGACGTCCTACAAAGCCTGTGCTATCGTATTGACGTGAAATTTCATTTACTTTCGGAAGTGCTTGATTTTGATAAATGTCTTCAGACCAAGTCAATTCTTTCAATCCTTGAGCTTTACGAGTCTCATTGATTTTAGCGAAAGCTTCTTTCGCTTTTGAAACATAGTCATAGTTTGTATCGTTTGTTGCTTCAACACGGTAAACAAACTTCACATAACCAAATTCTACATCACTGTATTTCTTGTCTTCGACACCACTCTTGAGATTTGCAATCAAGACATAGTCCTTAGCGTATGGGTTTTCTTTCGTCTTCTCAAAAATTTCTGGATCTTCGATTTCCCACTCAACTTTAGCATCCCAACCAGAGTTATCAAGGAACTTAGGATTCATTTTTTCGATGACATAGTTTTTGAACTCTTCAACATTCTTGAATGGCAATGCTTGACCTGCTTTAGCAGTCGCTACCAAGTTAGTTGAGTAAAGTTTCACGCTTGAGTTCTTGTCACTGTACATGTACTCGTCATCAGCAGTGTTTTCGTGAAGTTTTGGATCACGAGCTGGATCGTTTGGATCAGTCATCCCTTGAAGTTTCCATTTTCCTCCAAGCCACTTCCAGTATGCTGAGTAACCTGTACGCTCTGAGTTAGATGGTACATAGTAGTAATGTGCACTACCGTCGAAGTAGTAGTTTTTATCATTCTTGAGGACTGCATCACCTGGTTTACCTGGTGGGTAAACCAATTTTGGAGTTTGTCCATTTGGTGCCCAAGCCAAGTGTTCCAATCCTTCAGCTGGTTTTTCAACATAATCAGGGATTTGGTTTTCACTTGGTTCATCAGTCGTTACCAAACCTGGTGTGGTTGGGATAGCTGGAGTTGCTGGTTGTGCTGGTTTTGGTTCTGCTGGCGTTTCTGTTGATGGCTTGAATGGATCAAATTCACTATCAGCACCATTAATTGGTGGGTTTTCTGGTAGGTCAACACTTGGAGTTGCTGGTTGTGCTGGTTGTGGCTCAGCTGGTGTTGTTGGCTCTTCAGGTTTATCACTAGGAGCTGGTGTTGGAGTCTCTGGTTCTGCTGGCGTTGGAGCAGGAACTTCAGGTTGACTTGGTTGTGCTGGTTCAACCGGAGTTGTTGGTTGTTCTGGTTTTGGTTCTGCTGGTGTTGCCGGTTGTGCTGGTGTTGTAACAGCAGAATCTTTCACCAATACCCACTTACCATTTTGGTAGTAGTAATAATCGCCATTGTCCAATACATAGTAATGGTAACCATTTTCGTAACGATAGTGAGGATCGTTTTCCAAGTTGTTAGTAGATGAGTTGTTGTTACTATTGTTTGTCAAAGGTTTCCACTGACCGTTACGATAAATACGGTAGCTACCATCGTTCATACGGTAGTAGTGATTGCCATTCCAGTAAATATAGTTTTCATCGCTAGCAAGGTTGTTGTAATTATTCCAATAGTTATAACCATAGTAGTTGCTACTGTTGCCATAGCCATAGTAGTTATTCCAATTATTGTAACCGTAGTTGTAACTTGGGTAATAGCTACCATATTCATAGTTATAGCTTGGGTAGTAGCTATTGTAGCCATAGTTATAGCTTGGATAATAACTATTGTAGCCGTAACTTCTTACAGTATAGTTCGATGTACGGCTACGATTTGCAGTAGTACGGTTAGAAGTACGATTGCTTGAACGACGGCTAGTTCTTGTATAGTAACTATTATTTCCATTCCAATTGTAAGCAGCGTGAGCTTCACTTGGTGCAAAAGTTGGAAGCATTGTTACAGCTGTTAAAACAGAAGCTGTCAAATAGGTATATTTTTTCTTCATTTCAACCTCTTAATTCTTTAATTTTTAAACTTGAAAATTAAAATAATAAAAATTTGGAAAGCAATTGTGCACAATTTTTATGACTAAACCTCAAAGCTAGAGTGAACTCCTCACATCAACTTGTTAACAGGCCTGAAATAAACAAATTGACTTTCTGTCTTTAAAAAGAGCATATTATAGCGGTATGAGGATTTTATATTTATTCGCTTTCTTAATTTATTCTAACACAGCAACTTTCAAATATCAAATAATTTGACTTGTCTTTTTTTGATATTCTTTCAAAAGAAAAGCTAGATATATTAGTAATGTATCTAGCTTTTCAACTATTCTTTGTAAGCAATGTAATTTCCCGTTGTTTTATTTTCACTATCTTTTCATTTTTTTCTTTTCTTTTTCTAGTATAAATATGCTAATAATAATTAGTGATATATATAAAATTGTTCGGTTTTTCAGCTCAAAAAATCCCCGAATTTTTCATCCAGGGAAAAGAAATTTCTCTTATTTTTTATTTTTTCTTTCTTTATGTCGCTCATAAGCTTTAAACTGACGTTGTAGTTCCTGTCGGATGGCAGGTTCTGGAGCATATTTTTCTTCCCAGTCATCTGGTTTTAAAATCTTGTGTGTAACTGGGTCAAAATGAGCTTTCCCATCAGGGAAAACCTTCCCCATATTTGCTTCATGGACAATATCAAAAATGCGTTCTGGGTCTACTCCCATCAAAACAAAACTACCGTATGTAAAATACAGTGTGTCAATCAAAGCATCCACTTGACCGACCA
>CABTWF010000038.1:0-14447 GCA_902488495.1 uncultured Streptococcus sp.
ACCAAAAATAGAAGCTCTCTTTTCTGTGACAAGCCCAGCACCACTTAAAGCTGTGCTAAATTCTCAAGGATTTGAAGTCGGACCACTCCGCCTCCCGCTTGTTGCCTGTACAGAGAAAGAAAAAGCCTCTATTCTTCCATTTTTTGAAGATTGAAATAAGCATTTTAGATTTGTAAAAAGTCGTAAAGATATTGTCAAAATTTATTGTGAAGTAGTTAATTTTTTCATTACGGAGGACTTTGGCATCTAATGCCTTTGATGAGGATGAATGCTGTTATTTGTATTCCTGTAAAGGCTTATTTACCAGCGATTCTGTTGAGATTTCAGTTGGATGTCTCCATTAATTATGTTTTTCATCACCGGATATTACGAGAAAATATTAAATAAAGGGCTTGACCTGTCCGTTAGGGGCTGGGGTATTATCTAATTGAGGAGGTGGTGCATCATGTTGAGAAATGAAATTCAAAATAAAACTGGTTTGACCAGAAAAGCAATTGAGTACTACGAGGAAAAAGGATTGATTAAGCCTTTGAAATTAGAAAATGGTTATCGAGATTATAGCGAAGAAGACATGAAAATCTTGAGTAAGATATCTTTATTTAGAAAAGTTGGGCTTAGTGTATCTGAGATAAAAGAATATTTATCTTCAAATGGGAATTCATTATCTTCCATACTTAGAAGAAAACAACATCAGCTGGATATTGAACAAATGAGGAGAGAGGTTATTGAGCTAATCGTTAAGAAAGAAAGCCAGACTCTTATTGATGATAAGATAGCTTTGATCGAAGCAGAAGAAAGTATTTATGAGAGATTGGAAAAAATATTTCCAGGACATTTTGGACAATTAATTTTTTCTGCATACCAGCCATTTTTGAATGAACATTTAAGAGAGGATGGAAAAGAAGCTTATAAAAAATTTGTTAACTATCTAGATAGCCTTCCTTCTTTTAACCTTAGTAAAGAAGAACAAGATTATATTGAAGAAGTAAGCTCTGCTTTTGATATGAAAGTACTAAAAGAAGTTAATGCGTCAAAAATTGAAGCAATAGAAAATGCCGAAAAGTGGCTAACAGAAAATAAGAATATTATAGCTCAATATCAAGATTATAAAAATAGCGACAATTATAAAAATAGTCCTATGAAAACAATTCAAGATAAATTACAAACATTTATGTTAGACAATAAATATTATGAAATAGCAATTCCACTAATAAGGAAATTTAGTAAGAGTTATAATCAGTATTACAAAAAAACGCTTATTACAAACGAGCAATATTTGAAGGCTAGAGATTTATAAGAGTATAAGGCATCTACTCCGAGTGAGCTGGTGCTTTTTTCAAAAATTTAATGTATCTGCTTACCCCAAAGGATAGACTTTCACTTTATTATAAAAAGATTATCAAAAACTCTTGCAATCTTTTTTTTCTTATGTTACAATCATTAATGGTTTGAAAAAACTGCCTAAGACAGTAGGGGAGCTCGACTCATAAAGATCCTACCGAGGACAAAACGGATCATGTAAAAGAAACGTATTGTACTTTCGTGTCTAGGTTTGGGCGCGTTTTTCTTTTGGAAAAATTCCCCAAGCAAAATAATTACGGAGGTGAACACACTAATGAGTGAAGCAATTATTGCTAAAAAAGCGGAACTAGTTGACGTAGTAGCTGAAAAAATGAAAGCTGCTGCATCTATCGTCGTTGTAGACGCTCGTGGTTTGACAGTTGAGCAAGATACAGTTCTTCGTCGTGAGCTTCGTGGAAGCGAAGTTGAGTATAAAGTTATTAAAAACTCAATCTTACGTCGTGCAGCTGAAAAAGCTGGTCTTGAAGATCTTGCATCAGTATTTGTTGGACCATCTGCAGTAGCATTTTCTAACGAAGATGTTATCGCACCAGCGAAAATCTTGAACGATTTTGCTAAAAACGCTGAAGCACTTGAAATCAAAGGTGGTGCAATCGAAGGCGCTGTCGCATCAAAAGAAGAGATTCTTGCACTTGCAACTCTTCCAAACCGCGAAGGACTTCTTTCTATGCTCCTTTCTGTACTTCAAGCGCCAGTGCGCAACGTTGCTCTTGCAGTCAAAGCGGTTGCAGACAACAAAGAAGACGCAGCTTAATCTTAAGCTACGCAGCGTAGCCTAGCTACGGAAAAACGATTATAAAATTAAAAACTTATTTGGAGGAAATAACAATGGCATTGAACATTGAAAACATTATTGCTGAAATTAAAGAAGCTTCAATCCTTGAATTGAACGACCTTGTAAAAGCTATCGAAGAAGAATTTGGTGTAACTGCAGCTGCTCCTGTAGCTGTTGCTGCAGCTGGTGCTGCTGACGCTGGTGCTGCTAAAGACTCATTTGACGTTGAGTTGACAGCTGCTGGTGACAAAAAAGTTGGCGTTATCAAAGTTGTACGTGAAATCACTGGTCTTGGACTTAAAGAAGCTAAAGAACTTGTTGATGGTGCACCAGGTGTCATCAAAGAAGGCGTTCCAACTGCAGAAGCTGAAGAAATCAAAGCTAAATTGGAAGAAGCTGGAGCTTCAGTTACTCTTAAATAATAGAGCAACTACATTAGTAGCTTAAAAAACGTATAAAACCGCTATTCTTAGGAGTAGCGGTTTTTTCTTTTTATCTGTCATGGGGCACAAATGGGGCGAACTAATTATATAGTTTATCTAGGAGACAAACAAGTTTTGAATAATAGGCTTTCCATAAAAAATGATACAAGTTTTTACCATTCAGGATTTATTTTTTTCTGGTATCATCATTCCTATGAACAGTAGAAAAGTAAGTTTTTAATTTATTGATACTCCGGATATTATAATCTCAGTATTAAAGAACTTTATTGAAGGTAATTTTCGAACGGTTTGAGGTAATTTCAATGAAATTTTAATAGATATTTCAATTTTCTTCTTGACTCTGACCTTAGGTAAGGGATTATACTAATAATAGATAAGAAAGGAGATTACCATGCAAATCAATATGATTCGTTCAGATAAAGTTTACCAAGAGATGCTCGAGCTTCCTTTAGAAAAGAGAGAAGGTTACTTTCGAGCTAAAATATTAGCACCTTTTGCAACCAAATACCAAACGCAACACATTCCTCTGAAAGCAAAGTATCCTGGAGGATTTGATGCTCTTTTCCTACTTGGTTTTATGAATCAGTTACCCTCAACTCTCTCAGAAAAGGATAGACCAGCTATCGACGCTCTGAGCACTGATCAACTCTGGCAAAATTGTCAAGATACCATCAAGAGGAGTATCGGTCTTTTTGAGCAGGCTGGTTATGACTTAGAGGTTGAGGATTACCATTTTACTATTTTATTGGGCAATCCAGAAAAACCTATGTTACAGCTCAATAAGGGTTATAGCGGAGATGGCGGAATTCCAGGCTACCTCATGCTTAGTCTACTACCAACTGACTATACTTTACCACGTGTGCAGGCTGCGTTGGCTCACGAGTGCAATCACAATGTCCGTTTCCAATTTGTCAAATGGAATCAGCAGACAACATTAGCAGACTGGGTAGTCAGTGAAGGATTGGCAGAGTCTTTTGCTGCTGAGCTCTATGGCAAAGATCTCATTGGGCCCTGGGTCACTTCAACCAGTCCAGAGCAGTTAGAAGAGATTAAGCCCATCATCTCAAGTCAGCTTCAGCTAACAGGGATGGCGGAAATAGCCCCTTATCTCTACGGTGATGAAATTGCAGAGCTTCAAGGTCAGATACCAGTTGGTATGCCTTATGCTGCGGGCTATGCTTACGGCTATCATCTGATACAAGCTTATCTGAAAAGGACAGGCAAGAGCATTGTTGAGGCCACAGTAACACCAACAGAAGAGATTTTAGAGGCGACGAAAGACTTTTGGAAATGACACTTTTGTTTGAAAATTTGCCAGAACATGATATAATGTAGGTGATTTCAGGAGGTGATAGTATGCACTATAAAAGAATTGAATTGAAGCTGACAGATCAAGGAATTCATGAGCGTAAGATTTTTCAAGGTGTTAAGATTTTCAGCCGTAGCAAGTTATCTAAAGATCAGAAAAGCATTCTAACACAGAAGATTTACCTGACACCGAAGCAAAACATCGTTTACTATCAACGGACAGATATCAACTATGACCAGAACTGGCAGCATAATAAGGACTATTACGAACTAGTTTATGGTCAGTTGGACAGAGAGACTGTTTTTAAGGTTTGTCAAGATTTTGACGAACTAAGTCCTTTTCTGGAAAATGAGCTGCTTGAGAAGCTAAAAGAAAAGCAGTCTGCAGGCAAATTTTTTGAAAAATTAGATATATAAAAATCCGGCTGCTTTTATAAGCAGTCGGATTTATTCTAGTGTGATAGTGCTGAAACAATACCTTTACTATCATAGCCTTGGCTACATTTTTAAAAGTTGTTTTAGCTGTCTTGAGGAGCTTGATACTGATGTCCTCAAGTCGACCATAGTATACTGCCATCTATTCACCTGATGAGAGAGATTTTATCATCCAGATATTCATAGCTGGGTGGCCGGCGGCGTTAGAAAGTGGTTGTTGCAATGCTGTAAAACCATAGTGTTGATAGATGGCCACAGCCGTAACCAGCTCAGTAGAGGTTTCTAGATAAAGCTGTTCATAACCAGCTAGACGGGCTTCCTGGAATATGCGCTTTATCAACCTACTGGAATAACCTTTGCCACGACTGTTTTTAGTGACATACAGTTTTTGTAATTCAGCAATCTTATCGGACACTGGTGCAAAGCCACCACAGCCTACCAGCTGATCTTCATCTTCCAGAACAAAGTAAGCTGCTCTCTCTTGCTGTTGATAATAGTCGGCCAAATGATCTAGATGAGAATCAAAGTAGACAGTTCCTGGTTTGTCAAGCCCGAATTCTTCAAGGCTAGCTCGAATGAGTTGTGCTACAGCTGGATTGTCTTTTACTTCCATTGGCCGTAAGTTCATCATTTGTCCTCCGATAGGATGTATTGACTAATTAAACAATACCTTGTGCAATCATAGCGTTTGCTACGTTTTCGAAGGCAGCGATATTTGCTCCTGCAAGGTAGTCGGTACCAAGTCCGTATGTTTCAGCAGTTGTTTTAGCTGTGTTGAAGATGTTGGTCATGATGTCTTTGAGGCGTCCATCAACTTCTTCACGAGTCCATGAAAGGCGAAGGCTGTTTTGGCTCATTTCAAGCGCTGATACAGCTACACCACCAGCGTTGGCAGCTTTGGCAGGTCCGTAAAGGATTCCGTTTTCTTTGTAGACTTTAATCGCATCAAGGTCACTAGGCATGTTAGCACCTTCAGATACACAGATAACGCCTTGAGCAACCAAACGTTTAGCTGCTTCACCGTTGATTTCGTTTTGAGTCGCACATGGAAGAGCGATGTCGTAGTTACCAGCGTAAGTCCATACAGAACCTTCATGGTAAGTAGCAGTTGCTTTCTCAGCTGCGTACTCAGTCAAACGAGCACGGCGTTTTTCTTTAACATCAACCAAAAGATCAAAGTCAATACCATTTTCGTCGATGACATAACCGTTTGAGTCAGATACAGAGATAACAGTTGCACCAAGTTCAGTCGCTTTTTGAAGAGCGTATTGAGCTACGTTACCAGAACCTGAAATAACCACTTTCTTACCAGCAAAACTGTTACCATTAGCTTTGAGCATTTCTTCAGTGTAGTAAACCAATCCATAACCAGTTGCTTCTGGACGAATCAAGCTACCACCAAATCCAAGAGGTTTACCAGTCAAGACACCAGCATCAAATTGGTTGAGGCGTTTGTATTGTCCGTAAAGGTAACCAATCTCACGTCCACCGACACCGATATCACCAGCAGGTACGTCAAGTGATGGTCCGATGTATTTTTGCAATTCTGTCATAAAGCTTTGGCAGAAGCGCATCACTTCAGCGTCAGTCTTTCCTTTAGGATCGAAGTCTGATCCCCCTTTACCTCCACCGATTGGAAGTCCAGTCAAGACGTTTTTAAAGATTTGTTCGAAGCCGAGGAATTTCAAGATCCCTTGGTTTACAGTTGGGTGGAAACGAAGTCCGCCTTTATATGGTCCAACAGCTGAGTTGAATTGAACACGGTAACCACGGTTGACTTGGACTTTACCTTCACGGTCAACCCAAGGAACACGGAAAGAAATCACGCGCTCAGGCTCAGTGATACGTGCCAAGATGTTTTCTTCGATATACTCGGGATGTTTTTCAAATACAGGTTCCAAAGTGCTGAAGAATTCTTCAACCGCCTGGAGAAATTCAGCCTCATGCCCGTTACGAGCTTTCACAGTTGCAAACACGCTTTGGATATAGTCTTTAGCAGATGTCATATCGTTCTCCTTTTTGTTGTTATATTTTATTACATGAGCCATTATAGCAGAATTTTTTTTGAGTGTAAAGAAAAAAACAGAAATTTTCTAAAAATTCTTTCAATTTACAAAACCGAACGTTTTATATAGAAATTAGTTTCTCAAAGAGAAAATCTTAAAGTATGGTATAATATTAGAAATAAAAGGAATCTGGAGGATCAGAATCATGGTATCAACGAAAACACAAATAGCTGGCTTTGAGTTTGACAATTGCTTGATGAATGCAGCGGGTGTGGCTTGTATGACGATAGAAGAGCTTGAAGGGGTCAAAAACTCAGCGGCGGGTACTTTTGTTACGAAGACTGCGACCTTGGACTTTCGTCAGGGCAATCCTGAGCCACGCTACCAGGATGTTCCACTTGGTTCTATCAACTCCATGGGCTTACCAAATAATGGCTTAGACTACTATCTGGACTATCTTTTGGACTTGCAGGAAAAAGAGCCAAACCGAACTTTCTTCCTATCTTTAGTTGGCATGTCTCCAGAAGAAACACATGCCATCTTGAAAAAAGTTCAAGAGAGTGAATTCAAAGGACTGACAGAGCTTAATCTCTCTTGTCCAAACGTTCCAGGAAAACCTCAGATTGCCTATGATTTTGAAACAACAGACCGTATCTTGTCAGAGGTATTTGCCTACTTTACCAAACCTCTTGGAATCAAGTTGCCACCATATTTTGATATTGTCCACTTTGACCAAGCGGCAGCTATTTTTAACAAGTATCCACTCAAATTTGTTAACTGTGTTAACTCTATCGGGAATGGTCTCTATATCGAAGATGAGTCTGTCGTTATTCGCCCTAAAAACGGTTTTGGAGGCATTGGTGGAGAGTATATCAAACCGACTGCTCTAGCGAATGTGCACGCCTTTTACCAACGTTTAAATCCCCAAATCCAAATCATCGGAACGGGTGGCGTTCTTACGGGTCGTGATGCCTTTGAACATATCCTCTGCGGTGCGAGTATGGTGCAAGTAGGGACCACTCTTCACAAAGAAGGTATCAGTGCTTTTGAACGCATTACCAATGAACTAAAAGCAATCATGGCGGAAAAAGGATACGAGAGCCTAGAAGATTTCCGTGGGAAATTGCGCTATATTGATTAAGTTTAATAAAAAATCAGAAGAAAGGAGAGATGATGCTTGCCATTGAAGACAGTCAGACGTTGACTTTATCAAATCTATCTAGCTTGAATCTATTTACAGGGACAGATCAGGGCCAGTTTGAAGTTATGAAGAGTCAAGTGTTGAAACAGATTGGTTATGATCCAGCTGATCTCAATTTTGCTTACTTTGATATGAAAGAAGTAGCTTATAAAGACTTAGAGTTGGAGCTGGTCAGTCTCCCTTTATTTGCGGATGAGAAAATCGTGATATTAGACCATTTTGTCGATATCACAACAGCCAAGAAACGCTTTTTAGCAGATGATGAGCTCAAGTCGTTTGAGGCATACCTTGATAACCCTTCGCCAACAACCAAGTTATTGATATTTGCAGAAGGAAAGTTGGATAGTAAAAGACGGTTGGTCAAATTGCTCAAACGAGATGCGACTGTTTTTGATGCTATTGAACCCAAGGAACAAGAACTCCGCCAATATTTCCAAAAATGGAGCCAAAAACAAGGTTTGCAGTTTGCGGAAAAGTCTTTTGAAAATCTACTCATCAAGTCTGGTTTTCAGTTTAGCGAAATCCAGAAAAATCTCCTCTTTTTACAGTCTTATAAGTCAGACGGCCTGATTGAGGAGAAGGACATTGTAGAGGCTATTCCAAAGACTTTGCAAGACAATATTTTCGACTTAACTCAGTTTATCTTAGCTAAGAAGATTGATCAGGCGCGTGACTTGGTTAGAGACTTGACCTTGCAAGGGGAGGATGAAATCAAGCTCATAGCTGTCATGTTAGGACAGTTCCGAACCTTTACCCAAGTGAAGATTTTATCAGAGGCTGGTCAGACGGAAACGCAGATTGTAAGCAGTCTGGGAACTTATTTGGGGCGTAATCCTAATCCTTATCAAATCAAGTTCGCATTAAGAGATTCGAGAGGTATTACCTTGGCTTTTCTCAAGCGAGCGATTTCTTATTTGATTGAAACAGACTACCAGATTAAGACAGGTGTCTATGAAAAAGGCTACCTGTTTGAAAAGGCACTCTTGCAGATTGCGACAGAGGCAAATTGAGCAAAAAACTTGAAAAAAGAGGATGATTGCGTTATCATTTTCATATAGAAAGAAAAAGAGGTATTACAGATGGCTATTATCTTACCAGACCTTCCATACGCGTATGACGCATTGGAACCATACATCGATGCTGAAACAATGCACTTGCACCATGACAAGCATCATCAAGCCTACGTTAACAATGCGAATGCTGCTCTTGAAAAACACCCTGAAATCGGTGAAGACCTTGAAGCTTTGCTTGCTGATGTAGAATCTATCCCAGCTGATATCCGCCAAGCGCTTATCAACAACGGTGGTGGACACTTGAACCACGCTCTTTTCTGGGAATTGATGACTCCTGAAAAGACTGCTCCTTCAGCAGAACTTGCAGCAGCAATCGATGTAACATTTGGTTCATTTGAAGAGTTCCAAGCAGCCTTTACAGCAGCAGCTACAACTCGCTTTGGTTCTGGCTGGGCATGGTTGGTTGTCAACAAAGAAGGGAAGCTTGAAGTGACTTCAACAGCAAACCAAGATACACCAATCTCAGAAGGTAAAAAACCAATCTTGGGCTTGGACGTTTGGGAACATGCTTACTACGTGAAATACCGCAACGTGCGTCCTGACTACATCAAAGCTTTCTTCTCAGTGATTAACTGGAACAAAGTAGACGAGCTTTACGCAGCAGCTAAATAATAAAATATGGAGGGAAGAATTGTTCTTCTCTTTTTAAGGTTATAAAGCAGAAGTCTGACAGAATCGTCAGACTTTTTTCATTTTCAAGATATTCGTGCCAACTTGTAGAAAATATGGTAAAATAGAGTGTTAAGTAATCGTGGAAAAGGAAGACTATGCGTAAAGAAATTGCACCTGAATTATACAACTATAACAAGTTTCCTGGCCCAGAATTTCATGTAAATGGGGATAAGGTTGAGACTGAAGGGATTGCTTTTACCTTGGTTGAAAATATCAAGGATGCCTTCGATGTGACAGTCTTTAATCAACGCTTTTCAGAAGTGTTGACCAAGTTTGATTATGTCGTGGGGGACTGGAGTAATGAACAGCTCCGCCTACGTGGTTTTTACAAAGACGATCGAACAGAGGAAAAAATTGAAAAAATCAGTCGTTTACAGGACTATCTTTTGGAGCACTGTAGTTATGGTTGTGCCTATTTTGTTCTAGAAAATCAAGCACCTAAGCGTGCGTCATTTGACAAAAAATTGCGTAAAAAGGAAGAGGAAAACCTTCCTAGAAGAGGCAAGAAACCTTCTCAAAACAAGAGAAAACCAAATGCGGATAAGCGAAATAGACGTCGTCATAAGGACCAAAAGTCTCAGAAAGAGGACAAGGGACAGCGCCATTTTGTCATTCGTCAGAAATAGATAGAAAATAAGGAGAAGAGATGAAACCTTCTATTTATAGTTTAACACGTCAAACCATGCAAGAATGGGTTTTAGAACAAGGAGAAAAGAAATTCCGAGCAGATCAAATCTGGGAATGGCTCTACCGTAAACGTGTCCAGTCGTTTGAAGAAATGACCAACCTTTCCAAGGATTTGATTGCCAAACTCAATGACCAGTTTGTCGTAAATCCTTTGAAACAACGGATTGTACAAGAGTCAGCTGATGGTACCGTTAAGTATCTTTTTGAGTTGCCAGATGGCATGTTGATTGAGACAGTACTCATGCGTCAACACTACGGTTTGTCAGTCTGTGTGACCACTCAGGTTGGCTGTAATATTGGTTGTACCTTCTGTGCATCAGGCTTGATCAAGAAGCAACGTGACCTCAATAACGGGGAAATCGTAGCGCAGATCATGCTAGTTCAGAAATACTTTGATGAACGTGGCCAGGATGAACGTGTCAGCCATATCGTTGTTATGGGAATTGGTGAACCATTTGATAACTACAACAATGTATTAAATTTTGTTCGTACCATCAATGATGACAAGGGAATGGCTATCGGTGCTCGTCACATCACGGTTTCAACCTCAGGTTTGGCCCATAAAATTCGTGACTTTGCTAATGAAGGCGTACAGGTCAATCTGGCTGTGTCTCTTCACGCACCAAACAATGAATTGCGTTCAAGCATCATGAAGATTAACCGTGCCTTTCCGATTGAAAAGCTCTTTGCAGCTATTGAGTACTATATCGAAACAACCAATCGCCGTGTGACCTTTGAATATATCATGCTCAATGAAGTCAACGATGGTGTAGAACAAGCCTTGGAATTGGCTGAATTGCTCAAAAACATCAAGAAATTGTCTTATGTCAACTTGATTCCCTATAACCCAGTTAGTGAACATGACCAATATAGCCGTAGTCCTAAAGAGCGCGTGATGGCCTTCTACGATACCCTCAAGAAAAAAGGGGTCAACTGTGTTGTCCGTCAAGAGCATGGTACAGATATTGATGCAGCTTGTGGACAATTACGCTCCAATACAATGAAACGTGACCGCCAGAAGGCAGTCGCAGCGGTAAATCCATAAAATGACTAAAAAAAGAGAATTAATCTTAAGATTGGGAGTGGCTGTTTACAGCCTATGCATTGTCTGTTTTTGCTTCACTCCCCAGCCTCAACTTCCTACAGGAGTGGAAACTCCAGGTATTCAAACTTTTGGACGCCTGGTTTTTCTTTTAACTCCCTTAAACTCCCTTTGGAATCTGGGTGAAGTGACTAGTTTGGGACAAGTCCTTTGGATCTTTTTGCAGAATATTTTAAATGTCTTCTTGCTTTTCCCGCTGATTTTCCAACTTCTCTATCTTATGCCTGGTCTAAGAAATACTAAGAAAGTGATTTTGTTCAGTTTTTTACTAAGTCTAGGAATTGAGTGTACGCAACTAGTTTTAGATTTTTTCTTCGACTTTAATCGCGTCTTTGAGATTGATGATTTGTGGACCAATACCTTGGGAGGCTATTTGGCTTGGCTCCTCTATAAAGGACTGCATAAAAACAAGATAAGGAATTAGAATGAGTATTTTAGAAGTTAAAAATTTGAGTCACGGTTTTGGTGATCGTGCAATTTTTGAAGATGTCTCCTTCCGTCTCCTCAAGGGAGAACATATCGGCTTAGTCGGTGCCAATGGTGAAGGAAAATCAACCTTTATGAGTATCGTGACTGGTAAGATGTTACCTGACGAAGGAAAGGTGGAGTGGTCTAAGTATGTGACTGCTGGCTATCTGGATCAGCATGCTGTGCTAAAGGAAGGTCAAACTGTGCGTGATGTCTTGCGTACAGCCTTTGATGAGCTATTTAAAGCAGAAACTCGTATCAATGAGCTCTATATGGAAATGGCAGAGGACGGAGCGGATATTGATGCACTGATGGAAGAAGTTGGCGAACTCCAAGACCGTTTGGAGAGTCGAGATTTCTATACTTTGGATGCTAAGATTGATGAAGTGGCGCGTGCCCTCGGTGTCATGGACTATGGTATAGATACAGACGTAACAGCCTTGTCAGGTGGACAAAGAACCAAGGTACTCTTGGCTAAACTTCTCCTTGAAAAGCCTGATATCTTGTTGCTGGACGAGCCAACCAACTATCTGGATGCCGAACACATTGACTGGCTCAAGCGTTATCTCCAAAACTATGAGAATGCTTTTGTCCTTATTTCGCATGATATTCCTTTCCTCAACGACGTGATCAATATCGTTTATCATGTGGAAAATCAACAGTTGACACGTTACTCTGGTGACTACTACCAGTTCCAAGAAGTCTATGCCATGAAGAAATCTCAGCTAGAGGCGGCTTACGAACGTCAGCAGAAAGAGATAGCGGACCTCAAGGACTTTGTCGCTCGAAACAAAGCGCGTGTTGCAACACGAAACATGGCCATGTCCCGTCAAAAGAAACTCGACAAGATGGATATCATTCAACTCCAAAGCGAGAAACCAAAGCCATCCTTTGATTTCAAACCAGCTCGTACGCCAGGGCGTTTTATCTTCCAAGCCAAGGACTTGCAGATTGGTTATGACCGTCCTCTGACCAAACCCTTAAATCTTACCTTTGAACGCAATCAAAAGGTTGCAATAATTGGAGCCAATGGTATCGGGAAAACAACTCTCCTGAAGTCTCTCTTGGGCATTATCCCACCAATCGCTGGAGAAGTCGAACGTGGCGACTACCTAGAACTTGGTTATTTTGAGCAAGAAGTAGAAGGTGGCAATCGTCAAACACCTCTTGAAGCTGTTTGGAATGCTTTTCCTGCACTTAACCAAGCAGAAGTCCGTGCGGCCCTTGCTCGTTGTGGTTTGACAACTAAGCATATCGAAAGCCAGATTCAGGTCTTATCAGGTGGAGAACAAGCCAAGGTACGCTTCTGTCTCTTGATGAACCGTGAAAACAACGTTTTAGTGCTGGACGAGCCGACCAACCACTTGGATGTAGATGCCAAGGAAGAACTCAAACGGGCGCTTAAAGAATACAAAGGAAGCATTCTTATGGTTTGTCACGAACCAGACTTCTATGAAGGCTGGATGGACCAAATCTGGGACTTTAACAAGCTAACTTAAAAGCAGTAAAAAAGCCAAGTCGAAATGACTTGGCCTTTTTGACTAGTAATTTAAATAGTTTTCAACTTCAGATTTCTCAATTTCTTTACCGTAGTGGCAAATCGGACAAGAAACGAAGTAACTCTTACCATAAGGGAAAAGTGGAATCCAGTAGAGGGTGAACTTGCGTCCAGTTTCTACAATCTCCCAAGTGTCAACATTGTTACAGTGACCACATTCGATCGCAGTTTGCGTATGTCCCAAATCTTTCTGATAACCTTTAGAACCCCAAAATAAAATCATGTCATCGTCTCCTTATCTGTTGATGGCTTATTTTTTGCTGAAGTCGTAGTCTTTCACGACTTCTATACTATCAATGGTGATAGCAGACGTTGGTTTGTCTTTCTCATCTTTTTCAGCTTTGGCAATCTTGTCAACAACATCCATACCATCAATGACTTGACCAAAGACGGGGTGTTTGCCGTCTAGACTTGGATTTCCACCTTCTTTATAGGCTTCAATGATTTTCTTTGGATACTTGCTTGTAGGGAGTTTAGCTGAAATATCTGTTGAGTTTTGATTGACGAAGAACTGGCTACCGTTGGTGTTTGGTTGACCAGTGTTAGCCATAGCAAGGGCTCCTCGGATATTGTATAGGTAAGGAGAGATTTCATTTTTGAAACCAGTTCCCTTGTCCTTTGTTTTATCCTTATCATGCCAGATAGATTGGCCCCCTGTACCATCTCCCTTAGGATCTCCAGTTTGGACCATAAAGCCATCGATGACACGGTGGAAGGTGATGCCGTTATAGTAGCCTTCCTTAGCGTGAGTAAGGAAGTTTTCAACCGCAAGAGGTGCTAGTTTTGGAAAGAGTTTGATGCGGATATCGCCTTGATTTGTGTGTAAAATGACCTCAGCTTCATCTTCAGCAACTTCCTTAGAAAGTTGAGGGAAGTTGGCATTTTCATTGGTCAATGCGTCATTCAAATCTTTGGCAGCCTGAGCAGCTGCTTTTGAGCTTTCTTCAGCTGAGATGCTGGAGTCGACATATTCATCACCACGGAGACTACGTTGGATACTAGTACATCCAACAAGGGCTACAGTTGATAGTAAAAGAAGGGTTGCTAGTTTTTTCATTGTTTTCCTCTCAAAAATTCATTTCTACCATTGTACCCTAAAAGGGAGGTGATTTCAAATGTTAATGATTTTACTAAAAATTTCTAGGAGTTAAAAAAATTAAAACTCTGTCAAGTTTTTTTCTTGACACCTGTCAGAAATCTGCTATAATAGAACATGTGCTAAATAGCTCAGCTATTTCACCGAAATAAAAAAATAAGAAAAGAGACATTAAAAAATGGCAGTTAAAATCCGTTTGACTCGTATGGGTTCTAAGAAAAAACCTTTCTACCGTATCAACGTAGCAGACTCACGTTCACC
>CABTWF010000039.1:0-14041 GCA_902488495.1 uncultured Streptococcus sp.
ACAGGTGATGCATGAAAAGGCTTTTTATGGTAAAATGAAAGGAAGAACTCTTACAAGGAGGAAAAGATGAAGAAACAAACCATCGCTGTCTTGGGTCCTGGTTCTTGGGGAACTGCCCTTTCGCAGGTCCTAAACGACAATGGACACGAAGTTCGAATTTGGGGAAATATTTCTGACCAAATTGATGAAATCAATAACCAACATACAAACAAACGCTACTTCAAAGATATCCTACTCGACGAAAAAATCAAAGCCTATCATGACTTGGAAGAAACACTCAAGGATGTGGATGCTGTTTTATTTGTAGTCCCAACAAAAGTAACGAGACTGGTTGCTCAACAAGTAGCAAAGGTACTCGATCACAAGGTTGTCATCATGCATGCCTCCAAAGGATTGGAACCAGATAGCCACAAACGCCTATCAACTATTCTTGAGGAGGAAATCCCAGCTGACCTTCGTAGTGAAGTCGTTGTTGTTTCAGGACCTAGCCATGCTGAGGAAACGATTGTACGGGATATTACCTTGATTACAGCAGCCTCTAAAGACCTTGAAACTGCTCAGTACGTCCAAAATCTCTTTAGCAATCACTACTTCCGTCTCTATACTAATACGGATGTTATCGGGGTTGAAACCGCTGGTGCTCTTAAAAACATCATCGCAGTTGGCGCTGGGGCACTACATGGTCTAGGATTTGGCGACAATGCCAAGGCGGCTATCATTGCCCGTGGCTTGACTGAAATCACCCGTCTAGGGGTCGCTCTTGGAGCTAACCCTCTGACTTATAGCGGTCTTTCTGGAGTTGGAGATTTGATCGTAACGGGGACATCTGTCCACTCTCGTAACTGGAGGGCAGGTGATGCTCTCGGTCGCGGAGAATCCCTCGCAGACATCGAAGCAAACATGGGCATGGTCATCGAAGGCATTTCAACAACTCGAGCAGCTTACGAGCTGGCTCAGGAATTGGGTGTCTACATGCCAATCACACAGGCTATTTACCGAGTTATCTACGAAGGTGTCAATATCAAAGAAGCAATCACTGACATCATGAGCAATGAATTTAAAGCAGAAAACGAATGGTCATAGACCTTTATAGAAAGGAAAATCATGAAACAAAAAGTCAGAAAAGCAGTCATCCCTGCCGCTGGATTGGGAACCCGTTTCCTCCCAGCAACTAAGGCCTTGGCCAAGGAAATGTTGCCAATCGTAGACAAGCCAACCATCCAGTTTATCGTTGAAGAAGCTCTCAAATCTGGTATCGAAGATATCTTGGTTGTTACGGGTAAGTCAAAACGTTCTATCGAAGACCACTTCGACTCAAACTTCGAATTGGAATATAACCTCAAAGAAAAAGGGAAAACAGATCTTTTGAAGCTGGTTGATGAGACAACTGGCATGCGCCTGCATTTTATCCGTCAAACACATCCACGTGGTCTCGGAGATGCTGTCTTGCAAGCCAAGGCTTTCGTTGGAAATGAACCTTTTGTCGTTATGCTTGGTGATGACTTGATGGATATCACAGACGAAAAGGCTGTTCCGCTTACCAAACAACTCATGGATGACTACGAGCGTACCCACGCGTCTACTATCGCTGTTATGCCAGTCCCTCACGACGAAGTCTCTGCTTACGGGGTTATTGCCCCGCAAGGGGAAGGAAAAGACGGTCTTTACAGCGTTGAAACCTTCGTTGAAAAACCTGCGCCAGAGGATGCTCCTAGCGACCTTGCTATCATCGGACGCTACCTCCTCACACCTGAAATTTTCCAAATCCTCGAAAACCAAGCTCCAGGTGCAGGAAATGAGATTCAGCTGACAGATGCAATCGATACCCTCAATAAAACACAACGTGTATTTGCTCGTGAGTTCAAAGGGGCTCGTTACGATGTAGGAGACAAGTTTGGCTTTATGAAAACATCCATCGACTACGCTCTCAAACACCCACAGGTCAAAGACGACTTGAAAGACTACCTCATCCAACTTGGGAAAGAGTTATCTGAGGGGGAATAGAAGAAAAACAAAGCTCTTAAATAAGGGCTTTGTTTTTTTGTTGAAGCTTGCAATAAAAAAAGCCATCTTTGCAGATGACTTATTAGCAACCGAATCGGTGCTCGCATTTAACTATCCCCCCTACACATAGCTCATTCCCTTATAGCAAAGGAAAATGGCTAGTGCGATAAAAAGTACGGTTGCTCCGATTCGCTGGCTAGTACTGTACATCCTTCTCTCCCATTTAACTGGAAAAATAACTGCTAGAAAAGCACCTCCTACTGCCCCACCGATATGGCCTGCTAGGCTGATTCCTGGAATCAGAACACTTCCAATGATATTTATCACGAAAAGTGTCAGATAGGATTGCCCCAACTGCTGAATATAGGGGTTGCGAGTTGCGTAACGCAGGACGATAATCGCAGCAAATAACCCGTAGAGAGAAGTGGATGCTCCAGCTGCGACAACTTTCGGTGTAAATGCAAACACAAAGAGATTCCCCATCATTCCTGATAAGAGATAGAGAAGGAAGAACTGCTTGGAGCCGAAAATCTCCTCAACCTGTCGTCCAAGAAAGTAGAGCGAAATCATATTGACAATGAAATGCTCCCATCCGATATGCACAAATATAGCCGAAAATAGGCGCCAAATCTGCTCTGGGAACAGGCGAATGATCGGTCCATACATGGCTCCAAACTGAAGCAAGGTATCTGCTCGTTCAAAATTTAAACCTGTAAGAACCAACATCAAGAGAAATACCAATGCTGTCACTAGGAGAAAAAAACTAGTCACAGGATAACGTTTATCAAAGATTTCTTTCATCTATTAGCACCTCCTGGACGGCAATATCATGGTCTTCCGAGTTAAACTCCTGAACTTGACAAGGATAGATTGTACTCATGGTATGCCCAGCAAAATGTTCCAGATAGCGGTCATAATATCCTCCACCATATCCGATCCGATAGCCCTCTGTTGTAAAAGCCAAACCCGGAACATGAATTAAATCAATCTGAGACGGTTCCACCACTTCCAAGTCTCCTTGCGGTTCCAGTAAACCAAAGGAAGTTTTTACCAACTGCTGCGGATGATAGACCACAAAGTCCATGCGCCCCTTGGGATAGGTTTTGGGTATCAGAACCTTTTTGTCGTCCTTCAGCGCCTGCTCAATCAGTTCTTGCGTTTGAAATTCATGAGGAAAGGAGAGATAGGTTGCGATGGTCTTGGCTTCTTGGTAAAAGGGATGTTGTAAGAAACGCTCAGTTAAAGCTCGATCCATAGCCTGTTTTTGCTCCTGAGATAAAGCCTTCATTTCTTGCAAAATTTTCTTGCGTAGTTCTGCTTTCATAGACAATTCCTCTACTCTGCTGCCTTCTTTTTCAAGAAACTAGAGACCGCATCTACCCCAATGGCTAAGGCTTCTTCCTTAGGGCTCATCTGAGGGTGATGAAGGGCATAGGGACTATCGATACCTAGCCAGAACATAACGCCATCTACCTTCGAAAGGAGGTAACCAAAGTCCTCACCCGTCATAGCAGGCTCGATATCAATCAACTCGATTCCGTCTTTCTCTTCAAAAAAGTCCATCAGTTCACGCGCCAAGGCTGGATTATTCTCAACAGGTAGGTAGCCTCCTTGCTTGAGTTCTACTTCGACTTCCATATCAAAGGCTGCTGCAACTCCTTCTGCGACTGTCTTGACCCTCTTTTGTACCAAGAGGCTCATGTCTTGAGTCAAGGCGCGAATGGTTCCGTGTAAAAATGCTGTGTCTGTAATGACATTGTTGGTTGTTCCAGCTTGGAAAAGGCCAAAGGTAACCACCGCTCCCTCGATGGGATTGACATTGCGGCTGACAACTGACTGTACTTGGGTTACAAAGTAACTAGCAGCCACCAAGGCATCATTGGCTTCATGCGGAAAAGCTGCGTGTCCTCCTTTTCCTTTGAAACGAATCTTCACCTCACAGGTCCCTGCAAAGAGAGTGTGTGTATTGGTCGCAATCTGTCCAACTTTTAAATCTGGACGAACATGGAGACCATAGAATTGGTTTGGCAACCAATCTCCAAAAGCACCGTCCTCATACATGAGCATACCACCAGCTTCATTTTCTTCAGCAGGTTGAAACAGAAAAAGCAGATTATTCTTGGGTTGCTCCTCAAGGGCGCGCTCAAGACAGCCTAAGGCAATGGTCATATGAAAATCATGGCCACAGGCATGCATGCGACCTTGGTGTTGAGAAGCAAAAGGTAGACCTGTTTGTTCGACGATAGGCAGGCCATCAATATCTGTCCGCCAACCAATGGTTCGCTCCGGCTGACTTCCCTGCAGGTAGACCAAAATCCCTGTCCGCCAAGTACGAATTTGAACAAAATCCTTGTCCGTAGTCAATTTTTCAATCACATCCAGCAAATAAGCCTGAGTCTTGAACTCCTCCAAGCCAATCTCTGGAATCTGGTTTAAATCTCGTCTAGTCTGAATCAAATCTAACATCTATAGATCCTCCTTTTGATAGAAGAAAGAGGCTGGAAAAAGGGTTCCGCCTCTTTTTTACTTTTACAATTACAAGGTACGAAGCGCATCCTCTAACGCTGTTTTTTGTTGGGTTTGGGCATCAATTTCTTTAATGATACGAGCTGGAACACCTGCTACAACCACGTTTTCTGGAACATCTTGGGTAACGATAGCTCCTGCAGCGACAACTGAACCACTACCGATTTGGACTCCTTCGATAACCACTGCATTGGCACCGATAAGAACATTGTCTCCGACACGGACTGGTTCAGCACTAGCTGGCTCAATCACACCTGCCAAAACTGCACCTGCACCAACGTGACTGTTTTTCCCAACGATAGCACGGCCACCAAGGATAGCACCCATGTCAATCATGGTTCCTGCACCGATTTCAGCACCGATATTGATAACAGCTCCCATCATGATAACAGCATTGTCACCAATTTCCACCTGGTCACGAATAATAGCACCTGGCTCAATACGAGCGTTGATATCACGTTTATCTAGTAAAGGAACTGCAGAATTACGAGCATCTTGCTCGACAACGTAATCTTGATTTTCTACTAAACCTTCAAGAAGCGGAGCGACATCCTTCCAGTCTCCGAATAAAACATTTCCTAGTTTGACAACAGAGCTAGGCACAGCAGATGCGAGTTGCCCCTCAAAGGTTACTTTGACACTGGTTTTCTTTTCAGCATTGGCGATAAATTGGATAATTTCTTGAGCGTTCATTTTTGTAGCAGTCATAGGTGCCTCCTGGTTCGTTATAATGATACCTATTCTACCAAAAAAGGCTTCAAATTTGAAGCCTCAACTATCAAATAATCATCTTTACTGGGCTTGTTTTGCTTCTTCTACAGATAAGAAAATCATCGGAACGATAATCAACACCATAGCTAAAGCCAAAAAACCATCCATGACCAATCCCAGAAAAAGAACACTTAATAAAGCTGAAGAGAGCGGTTCACTAGCGCTCACCACCGACACAACCAGCGGGGAAACGAGTGACACAGCCTTCATAGATAGGAAGAAGGCAAAAGCAGTACCAAACACCGCAATCGTCAGACAAATCAGCACACTTACCAAATCCACTTGAAAACTTATCTGATAAATAGGGTAGAGGAAATTACTAAAGAGTCCTGCCAGAATCATCCCCCAGCCAACAGTCGGAACAAATCCGTAGCGCCGTGCAAAACGCTGGGGCAAGATAACATTAAACATGACCCCTACTGCACTAAGCAAACCTGTCACTAGAGCCAAAGGTGTCATGGACAACTGGGACAAATCCCCTTTCGTAGCCATCAAAAAAACACCTAGCATGGCAATCAAAACGTAGAAAACAGCTGTAATTGAAGCCTTCTTCTGGTAAATGATTCGATTGTAAAACAGGATAAAAACAGGGCTGATAAATTGCAAAATGGTCGCCGTCGTCGCATTGGAATACTCAACGCAGAGATAAAAGAAAAACTGCACAGAAAAAATACCTAGAATAGCATAGGCTAAAAAAGGTAGATAATTTTTCTTATCACGCCAGATGTCCAACAAGCGGCTACGCAACTGAAAGGCAGATAGACCTAAAACCAAACTCCCCGCCACTAGTAAACGCATAGAAGTAATCCATCCAGAAGACACTGGATAATGAGTGAAAAAATACTCTCCTAAAATCCCACAAATCCCCCAGATTAGGCCTGAGAGTAGCGAATATACTGTTCCCTTAACAATCTTTTTCTGATAATGATTCATATTATTATTGTAACACGAAACCAACAAAGAAAAAAGTAGCAACAAGGAGAAATTACTAACCTTGCTACTACTCTTTCTTAACGATTAAATAGACGTGAACGTCCTGAAGAACCACTTTGAGTATTTCCACTCGAACTTGAACTTCCAGAGCTACTGCTTGAACTTGAGCTTGGAGGAGTCACTGCTGGAATGCTTCCTAGAATATTCTTCCATGCGTTCAGATAATCTGCATCGCTTCCTCCAATAGCAAAGCGATAGGTGGTCACTGGGGCACCTTCTTTAGTCGCCCAGTAGCTCGTTACTGTTGATCCAGAAACTTCTATTTCTTTCCCATTGATAGAAACCTTGCCTGGTTTTTGTCCTGTAGATCGGAGAACTTGTGACTTGGTCACACTTGGATCCAGATTAAAGCGCTCATTCCCCCATATTCCAGGTTCAGCTTGTTGGATAGCATTGACCAAGTGGGCCATATAGTTGGCATTACGGTAATGGCCTGCTCCTTTGGCTAGTGGTCGGTTGTCGTCGTGACCTAACCAGCCACCCAAAGTCAAGCGAGGTGTAGAAAGCATGAGCCACATATTTTCATCTTCATTGGTTGTACCAGTTTTTCCGATCCAGTCAGCACGAGCTAGGGATGGATTGATAGTCTTCAAGTCCGTCTGGAAACTTGAAGTAATCCGAGATGAAATAACATCCCGAAGGAGACTTTGCATGATGGTTGCTGTCGCTTTTGAATAAACTTGGACAGGCTCATCCTTGTGCTCGTATACCAGTCGGCCATCCGTTGACTCGATCTTCGCGATCATATGTTTCTTATGGTAAACTCCGTTGTTGGCTATCGTTTGGTATCCGTTAGTATGTTGGGCAACTGTAACATCAATCCCCCCACCCATCGGCAAACTTTCAATCCCATATTCTGGGATTTCATAACCCATTTTTTCCATATAACCTTTGACATCGACACCCTTCTCTCGAAGCGTACGATACGTCCAGTAGGCTGGGATATTCCATGAGTAGTTAAGGGCTTCTCCCAATGTCATCATGCCCGTACCAGGACTATTGACATACATGATGGGATTCCCATTTGAAAAGTTGGTTGGATAGTTTGACAAGATACTTGCACTTCCCATCAAACCTTGGTCAATAGCGATACCATAGGCCAATATAGGTTTAGTGGTTGAAGCTGGAGAACGCTTGGTATCAATAGCGTGATTATTCTGATTTTCTTGATAATTACGGCCACCAACAAATCCTAGGATAGCTCCCGTTTGGTTGTCCATGAGGACATTCCCCACCTCAGGCTGGCCTGTCGAATCATCTAACAGGTAGCCGTAGGTCGCAACCGCATTTTGCATCGCAGCATGAACATTTTTATTGATAGTTGTCGTAATCTTATATCCACCATTTTCAATTTCCTTAGTGGCTAAATCACGATAGGATTTCTGAATGGACTCATTCTTTAATTCTTGCGCAGAGACATTATCTCGTTGGACAAGGTAGTCGTACATGCGGTCCGTAGCTTCTGCCAAGGTTGCATAGTAGAGATAGTCACGCGAAGTACCACTAACACTACCGGATGGTAGGAAGTCTTTCTTAAAGTCATAATCTTTGTACTTATCGTAGTCTTCCTGACTTAGAGCCCCTGTCCGGTACATATTGTAGAGGACATCCTTGGCACGCTTAATTCCCAAAGCCATGTCCTCATCACTCTTCATACTACCATCAGATTCATAAGGAGAATAACTGATTGGACTCTGTGGCAACCCTGCGATAAAGGCAGCTTGAGGGATCGTTAAATCCGAAGCATTGACCCCAAAGATTCCTTCTGCAGCCTGCTGGGCACCTGCAATATTTTGACCTTTATGATTGCGACCAAAAGGAGCTATGTTAAGGTAGGTTGTCAAAATCTCATCCTTACCCATAGCCCGTTCTAAAGCTAGAGCATCAATAATCTCTTTAGCCTTACGAGCTAGAGTTGGAGCATCCCCCACCACTTGCTGCTTGATGACCTGCTGGGTCAAGGTCGAACCACCACTAGACGAGCCTAGACCGACAAAGGTTCCCAAGGTCGCACGAATAACGGCCTTAGGCACAACTCCCTTGTGCTCATTGAAATGCTCGTCCTCTGTCGCAACAATGGCTTTCTTAAGGTTGTCTGAGATAGCATCTGAAGCGACTGAAGTGCGCAATAAATCGCCCTCGATCGAGGCAATGGTACTGCCGTCAGAATAAGTGATTTCTGAGATGGAGGCAATATCCTTCACTTGCTTGACCAACTCTTCTGCTTGAGGGACCTGGGCCTTGTCAAATAGAGCGACTCCATAACCCATAGCCACACCAGCGCCAAACAGTCCACCGATAAAGCCTAAGATAAAGAGAGTATTAAAGACTATTTTAAACCCACTTAAAATCTTAGCAAAAATAGACCCTGCCCTTCTAACTTTGTTAGAAGAGGTCCCCTTTTTACTGGTTTTCTTATTAGCTAGTTTTTCTGCTAGTCTTTTCTTCCATTTTGCAATTCGTTGCATTAGCTGCTGGAAAAAATGCAGCATTTTTGTTTTTAATTCATTAATTATTTCTTTCATGAATGTCCTCACTTTCTTTATTATACCATAAAAGGGAAACTTTCAATAAAATAGTCACTTTCTTCCCTATTCCACTAGGCTATTGCCCAAGTTTGTGATACAATAGGTAGAAACAATATTTTAAAAAGGAGAAAAGACATATGCACATTTTTGATGAGCTAAAAGAGCGTGGTTTGATTTTTCAAACGACTGATGAAGAAGCTTTGCGCAAAGCCCTAGAAGAAGGTCAAGTTTCTTATTATACTGGCTACGATCCAACTGCTGACAGCCTTCACCTCGGTCACCTTGTCGCAATCTTGACAAGTCGTCGTTTGCAACTAGCAGGTCACAAACCTTATGCGCTCGTTGGCGGTGCCACAGGTCTCATCGGAGATCCGTCCTTCAAAGATGCTGAGCGTAGTCTCCAAACAAAAGACACAGTAAATGGTTGGGTCAAGTCTATCCAAGGACAACTTTCTCGTTTTCTTGACTTTGAAAATGGTGAAAACAAAGCTGTCATGGTCAACAACTACGACTGGTTTGGCAGCATCAGCTTCATTGACTTCCTTCGTGATATCGGAAAATACTTCACTGTCAACTACATGATGAGCAAGGAATCTGTGAAAAAACGGATCGAGACAGGGATTTCTTACACAGAGTTTGCCTACCAAATCATGCAAGGGTATGACTTCTTTGTCCTTAATCAAGAGCACAATGTAACCCTTCAAATCGGTGGTTCTGACCAGTGGGGAAATATGACAGCTGGTACCGAATTGCTTCGTCGTAAGGCTGACAAGACTGGTCACGTAATCACTGTTCCACTCATCACAGACGCAACTGGTAAAAAATTTGGTAAATCAGAAGGAAACGCAGTCTGGCTCAATCCTGAAAAGACTTCTCCATACGAAATGTACCAATTCTGGATGAATGTTATGGATGCCGACGCTGTTCGTTTCTTGAAGATCTTTACTTTCTTGACACTTGACGAGATTGAAGACATCCGCAAACAATTTGAAGCTGCTCCACACGAACGCTTGGCTCAGAAAGTCTTAGCTCGTGAAGTGGTCACACTTGTTCATGGAGAAGAAGCTTACAAAGAAGCTCTTAACATCACTGAGCAACTCTTTGCTGGAAACATCAAAAACCTTTCTGTCAAAGAACTCAAACAAGGACTTCGTGGAGTGCCAAACTATCAAGTACAAGCAGACGAAAACCACAATATCGTGGAACTTCTCGTCTCATCTGGTGTGGTGAACTCCAAACGCCAAGCCCGTGAAGATGTTCAAAATGGAGCCATCTACGTCAACGGCGACCGTATCCAAGACCTTGACTATGTCTTGAGTGATGCAGATAAGTTAGAAAACGAACTAACTGTTATCCGCCGCGGGAAGAAAAAATACTTCGTTCTTACATACTAAAAAAGCAGACTGGAGGCATTTGCCATCCAGTCCTTTTTTTGCTAGACTAAAACTATGAATACAAACCTCAAACCAAAACTCCAGCGTTTTGCTGCCGCAACTGCCTTTGCCTGCCCCATCTGTCAAGAAAATCTGACCTTGGTCGAAACCAGTCTCAAGTGTAGCAATCGCCATTCTTTTGACTTGGCAAAATTCGGCTACGTAAACTTGGCTCCTCAGATCAAGCAATCTGCCAACTACAACAAAGAAAACTTTCAAAACCGCCAGCAAATTCTTGAAGCTGGTTTTTATCAGGCTATTTTAGAAACCATCTCAGACCTGCTTGCAAGACTAGAAACTGCCAAAACTATCTTGGATATCGGTTGTGGCGAAGGTTTTTATTCTCGTAAACTCCAAGAAAGTCATCCTGACAAAACCTTCTACGCCTTTGACATTTCAAAAGATTCCGTTCAAATCGCTGCTAAAAGCGAACCTAACTGGGCTATCAATTGGTTTGTTGGTGACCTGGCTCGACTTCCTATAAAAGACGCCAGCATGGATATTCTGCTTGATATCTTTTCCCCTGCCAACTATGGAGAATTTCGCCGCGTTCTATCCAAAGACGGTATCTTGATCAAGGTCATCCCAACCGAAAATCACCTCAAAGAAATCCGTCAAATGGTGCAAGACCAACTAACAAAGAAGGACTATTCCAACCAAGATATCAAGGAACATTTCCAGGAACATTTCAGCATCCAATCTCGTCAGATTGCTTCCTTAACAAAACCTATCACAGCAGAGCAACGCCAAGCTCTGCTTGCCATGACACCCCTTCTCTTTCACGTTGACCATACCAAGATTGACTGGAGCCAACTGACAGAGATTACCATCGAAGCAGAGATTCTGTTTGGGAAAGCACTGTAAACAAATCTTTCAGATAAGACAAAACCCGCACCCTTGATTGAGGTGCGGATTTGATTTTTGTAAAAAAATAGTGAGTCAACTATTCTCATTTTCGCTTTAAACCAATTTCTCCCACTTGAGATTTTCTTTACTAACTGTATCTTGAATGGCGTTTGAAAACTCCCCTTTGATTTCCGCATCGATTTGATTATTAACGGAATCAATCTCTTCCTTCGTCTTTGTACCTATTTTCTCTACTTCTTTGTCAAATTTCTGAATAATCCGAGCCGTAGCTCGTTTTTTAGCTGGCACATACAAGGTTTTGATAAGTGACCTTTCTAATTTCTTCTCAATTTCGCTATAGGCTTCAAAAGAACGTAACTGATCCATCCCCCAGTCATAAGCACCGTGCATGGCACCCTCTACTTCTCTCACGCCTGGAATATGCTCCCGAGCAAAATCATTGATACCAGAAATTCCATTACCGATGTTGTTCATTGTGTCTGAAGCAAAGTCATAAATTCCAGTACCGACATCTTCAAATAACCCCATCCTTCTTCCTCCTATTTTTCATCTGTCTGACATGCTCTTAGTTCACTAGAAAGTTGCTCAATAACTGCCTCTTGCTTTCTAGACTTTTTCTTATAGCTATCTTCTAAGTCGTCATATTTTCTTTCTAGTTCGCGTTGCCGAGTTTTAAACTCCTCTTCATTCACCATCCTATATCGGCGAATAGTCTCCACTGCAGCATCCAACATATCCTCAGTCGCATCCGGCATTTTTGAATAAGCTGATAAAATAATAGAATGCTTTTCATCAAATCTTTGGTTTAAACCTCTATAAAAATCTCCCAAAAAATTCCACTTAGTATCCAACTCATTCTTTGATTGCCGATATTCATCGTCTATCTTGTAAAGTTCTTCTTGAGCGTCCACTAATTTAGATCTAATCTTACTCCACTTATCCATGGGCAATTAATCCTTGTAATTCTGTATCTTTCTGAACGGTTTGTTCAATTCCTGACTTAATCTTTGTCTCTAAACTTGCAAATGAAGTAGCTACCGTCTTCGCGGTCTTTTTAACAGTTCGACAATGACTATCTACCGCTTCAACAATAGTTCCATAGTTGATATTGCTTTCATTGTAAGTTTCTCGAACTTCATCTGAGGATAGGAGAAAACCGAATGGTACATCTCCGAGGCTTTTATACACGGTCAGAGCCTTATCGACTGCACTTGTCCCTTTGGCACCTATCAAATCAACCGTTGCACTGGAAGTAGCGGACAATCCGCTAGCAACAACCAGAGCCTGCTCTGAGTCCAGCGCGATGAGTTCTGCCTTGGACAAGCCATTTGGAGAAGCCGTACCGATGTCATTGACTTTAAAGCGATCTTTCTTGCTCTGCACACGTTTTAGGCCTTGATCCGTATTTCTTTTCATGTTATCCATCGCAATCGTATACTTGATATCACCAGCGACTGCCCGCAAATCCTCCATCATGTGACCGCCTGAATCGGGAATGACATACTCTTTCCCTACATAAACTCCACCAACCAGATCAGATATATTATTCAGAGGGTCTTGCTTTGTCGTAATACGTGTGATGTTTCCCGTAAAACTAGCCTTGTCACTCTCTATCGCTGCTATATTTTTAGCAGAAAAAATACTCAGGCCAGCAGGGATATAGAGAGGCGCAGCATTGTAGACGATGGTTTCCGGAGCGTTGTATTTGAGTGCGACACGCTGAGCGACATTCCCACCTAAGGAGTGGCCTGTCAAGATAACATCTTCTGGATTTAAGCCGTTCTTTTTTAGAACATCCTCATAAAACTGATAAGCCGAATCATAGTGATGCCCCGTACCAAAGGCAATACTAAGCCCATCGGTCTTGATCGCGTCGTTTACTAAGTCACTATTAGGGTTGGTCCCTGTAAAAGCAATGATGGTTTTTCCACTTGGCTTATCTCTAAAGGCAACCCCACTCGTCCCTGTCTCAGGATCACGGAAACTGGATAGATACTGAAAATTCTCGGGCATGATTTTATTTTCTTCTCTAAAGTAAAAACTTTCCAGTCTCTCATCTGACACTCCTCTAATTCTGGCTTTTTCAAATTCATAAGACAAATCCGAAGCATCGAGTGTCGGATTCGTCCCGTCTAGAACTGTGTATCCTTTATTATCGCTCATTGCTAATATCCCTCTAGTTTTCCATTAATCATCTCAGTATGATCAATATCATTTTTGCTAAAAATAACAGTATATCCATAACTTTTACCTGCTATCGTCGGTTCAAAAATATTGATATCCATATTTATTTCAGTATCTTTTTCTAAACCCAAATAATCATTCACTTGTTCATTTTTAAGATTATAAGTAATGCTTGCAGAACCTGTCTCAAAACTATAGCCTTTCCGAACTACTTCTAGGCTTTTTAAACTAGACCGCGAAATAGAAAATTCCTGCATTAAAAGACGGGTATGTTTTAAGTCACCCTTTTCTTTATTATTAGAGCCAGTGTCATCTGATAAGTGAATACTACCATCTTTGTAGTAAACCTCCCCTTGATACAACATTTCATGCTCTATATTCCCTGACGAATTTTTGAATGCTTTCTCTTTAGTGTACTTTCCTTTAATTTCTCTCGTTTCCGAAATTCCATTTAATATTAAATGATAAATTATTGATGAAGTTCTTTCATCTTCTTCAAGATTTTCAGCATCCATAACATCTATCTGAAACCCACCCGGAAACTTTTCAAACAAATCTTCCAGATTCTCCGTCGGATAGACCTTGCTTAACTCTGAAGCCTTTCCCTCGATAAATCTTCGGCTACTCTTCCCACCACACCCAGCTAACATCATCATTCCAAGTCCTCCTAATAACATCATCATTGCAATTTTTTTAAACACGGATTGCTCCTCCTCTCAGAATCCAAGATAGTCG
>CABTWF010000040.1:0-13166 GCA_902488495.1 uncultured Streptococcus sp.
ATGTTAACGTGTGGTTTACTACGATCGTATTTTTCTTTTGCCATTTGAGTAAAAGCCTCCAATAAAATATATTTTATAGATAGACAGTAGGCAATACAGTCTAACTTTCCTTACTATTTTATCAAATTTCTGCTAAATTGCAAGTCTTTTACACATATTTTGTGAATTAATCTAAATCTTATTAAATCCTGTTCTTCTGCTTCTTTATAGCAATATGAATTCAAACTTATTTTATTTGAGAGATAGTATTTTCATCAAAAAAATCAGGTTTCCCTGATTTTAATTTAATTCTATTTTTTCGAGTTCCTTAGCTTCTTTATGGTTTTCATATAATTTCGCTAAGAACTTAGTAATTTCTTTAAAAATGGAGTAAGTAGGTACTGCTACAACCATCCCTATGACACCGTAGATATTACTTGACAGTAAGAGGAGCACCAAAATCGTAATTGGATGCACTTTCATAACTCCTCCAACGATACGTGGATAGAGAACATTTCCATCAATCTGCTGAATAATGAGCATATAAGCAACCGCAATCAACATACGATGAGGATCCGTGAACACATTTGCAATCACCATTGGAATCAAGCCAATACTTGGACCAACATAAGGAATTAAATTTGCGATCCCAGAAAAAATAGCAAAAACAAGAGCGTACTTTAATCCGATAACGCTATAACCAATGTAAGCTAAACATCCAATAATAACCGCATCAATCGCAATTCCACTGATATAACGTGCTATGGTTGTATTGAGATTGGTTAAAAGGCTAGAAAGATTCAATTTGTCATGTTTTAAGACGGTACGTTCCAACATTGGTAGCAACTTATGACCATCCAACAAGAAATAAATCAAGAATACAGGGGTCATAATGAGAATCAGAACTGTACTAAACAAGGCTGAAAGAACACTTCCTAAACTATTGCTGACGCTATTAAGGATATTCTGAAGGATATCCACATAGGAGAGATTCAGTTGTTGAATGGTTTGTTGAATATCAATATTTTGGAAGACTGGATTCATAGACAAATCAATGATTAAATCTTGTAGTCTACTATAGATGTTTTGACTAGAAATAATCAAGCTGGTCAGCTGATTAATCAAAATCGGCAAGAGATAGACGACCCCTACAACAATAACGCCAATTAAGGCACAAAGAGTGACCAAGACACCAATTAGACGATTAATTTTACATCTCTTTTCTAAGAAAGTAACGATTGGATTTGTAATATAGTAAAAAAATCCACCAAGCAAAAATGGAATCATGATGGTATTCACAACCGTCACAAAGGGAGTAATGATGGCCCCCATTTCTCTCCAAAGATAGAAAATCAGTGTTAATAATAAAATTTCAGCTGTCCAAAAAAATAATTTGTTTCTACGGAACATAGGTATCCTCCTTCTCTCTATTTTACCATATTTCTGAAAAAGATAAGATGGCTTTAGTATAAAAGCGAGAATATTTTTTTTCTTTATGATAAAATAAAGCTAATATGAAAAAAATAATTTTATCTTTTATGACACTTTTAGCTTTTGGAACAGCTTCTACTGTTTCTGCTCAAGAGTTTGATGTTGCTGCTAAACATGCCATTGCTGTCGAGGCTACAACTGGAAAAATCCTCTATGAAAAAGATGCAAATCAGCCTGTAGAAATTGCTTCTATTACGAAACTAGTTACAGTCTATTTGGTCTATGAAGCCTTGGAACAAGGGACTATCAGTCTGTCAACACCTGTTGATATTTCGGACTATCCTTACAAACTTACAACTAATTCTGAGGCCAGTAACGTCCCTATGGAAGCTCGAAATTATACTGTTGAACAACTATTAGAGGCTACAATGGTATCTAGTGCAAACAGTGCTGCAATTGCGCTAGCAGAAAAGATTGCTGGTTCTGAGAAAGACTTTGTAGACAAAATGAGGGCTAAACTTCTTGAATGGGGAATTCAAGATGCAACTATTGTAAACTCTACTGGTTTAAATAATGAGACCCTTGGCGATAATATCTATCCAGGTTCTAAAAAAGACGATGAAAACAAGTTGAGTGCCTACGACGTTGCGATCGTCTCTCGTAACCTCATACGAGATTATCCTCAAGTTTTGGAAATCACCAAAAAACCAACTTCTACCTTTGCAGGACTTGAAATCCACTCAACCAACTATATGTTGGAGGGAATGCCTGCCTATCGTGGTGGAATTGATGGACTAAAGACAGGTACTACTGATAAAGCTGGTGCTTCATTCGTTGGAACAACTGTTGAGAAAGGGATGCGTATCATTACGGTTGTTTTGAATGCAGATCAACAAGATACCAACCCTTATGCACGTTTTACTGCTACTTCTGCACTTTTAGATTATATTTCTGCAAACTTTGCCTTAAAAACAGTCGTTCAGAAAGGTGAAGCATATAATGATAGTAAAGTAACAGTTCTTGATGGTAAAGAAGATAATGTGACAGCTGTCGCTAAGTCAGACATTTCCATCGTCCAACGCATCGGAAGCGCTACTACACCAGCTCTCCAATTCACACCGAAATCAACATCAGAAATGGCTCCATTGGAAGAAGGCAAGGTTGTTGGTACTTTAACCTATGAAGATCAGGATTTGGTCGGCCAGGGCTATCTCACTTCCGACAAACCATCTTTTGAAATGGTTTCTGAAAAGAAAGTAGAAAAAGCCTTCTTTTTGAAGGTTTGGTTGAATCAATTTATCCGCTTTATCAATGAAAAACTATAAAAAAATCGCGAACAATCGCGATTTTTCTTTATTTCATTTCTTTAAAAGCCGCTTCTGCATCAGCATTGCTAATAGCACCAAATTGTATTTTTCCAATTTTACCCTGACTGTCAATCAAGTATTCCGTTGGAATACTACGAATTTGGTAGGCTTGGAAGGTAGTTGCTTGCGTATCATATAGAACTGGAATATCCTTGTAGCCTTGTTCTTGGTACCATTTTGGAAAGTCTTGAACTGTTTTTTCACCTTGTAAACCAGGTGCAATGACACTCAAGATTTCAAAGTCCCGATCTTGTTTTGCAGCTAATTCCATCAACTCTGGCATGCTTTTTTTACATGGTCCACACCAAGAAGCCCAGAATTTCAAATAGATTTTTTTGCCCTTATAGTCTGATAATTTGACTTCTTTGCCATCCATAGACTGCAGGGTGAAGTCTGGTGCATCCTTACCGACTGCGATTTGTTGTACAGCAGGTTGTTTTGGACTGCTTGTCTGTTTGGTTTCTTTTTCACCACAGGCAATCAACAAGAATAGAGACATGAGGCTCAATCCAGCAAAAATAACTTTTTTCATCTTTTTCTCCTTTTATCCAAGAATTCCTGATAAGGCATTTAACTGCCCTAGCATTAATAATAATCCCATCAAAATAATCAAAGCTCCCCCGATTTTCTTTAGTAGGATCATATGAGGTTTTAATTTACTAAAATAGGGCATAATCCAGCCCGAAGCCAGGGCCAAAACAATGAAAGGAAGGGCCATTCCCAATGTGTATACTAATGTTAACACGGCTCCTTGCCATGCACCATTGCCACCTGAAGCTGCTAGAGCCAAGACTGAACTTAAGACTGGTCCAATACAAGGGGTCCAACCAAAACTAAAGGTTATCCCAAGTAAAAAGGCTGACAGATAGTGATTCGACTTGGATTGTTTGAAGGTGACTGTCTTTTGAACCTCCAGTTTATTGAAATGCAAGATTTCCATCTGGTGAAGACCCAAAAGGATAATGAATGATCCCATAACATAACGAAACCAGTCTGCATAGAGCATGTGCCCTAGGAATCCAGCTCCAAATCCTAAAATAAAGAAAATGAGGGAGATTCCTGCAATAAAACACAAGGTCCGAACTAATCCTGACCATGCAACGTCTCTTCCAAAAAAGCGAAAGCTTTTCGAATTTCCCTGATCATCCAGTAAAATACCAGCATAGACAGGTAGCAAAGGAAAGATGCAGGGTGAAAAGAAGGACAGAATACCTGCTAAAAAAACGGATACTAGAAATATAATCGACTCCAACGAATTACCTACTTTCTCAAAATTCTAATCCTATTTTACTACAAAAGAATAAATTTGTAAGAAGTCTGCTACGTTTATTTATTTTGACTAAATTTGACACAAAAAAAGGAGCTAAGCTCCTTTATTTTAATACGTTCCTTCTTCACCTTGACTAGTCAAAATAACAGGACCGTCTTTAGTAATCACAAACTGGTGTTCATATTGGCAAGACAGGCCACCATCTATAGTCTTATGAGCCCAGCCAGTCTTCATATCTGTATCAATTTCCCAGTCACCAGTATTGATCATGGGTTCAATGGTTAGTACCATTCCTTCACGGAGACGGAGCCCACGGCCTGCTATACCGTAGTTAGGAACCATTGGCTCTTCGTGCATAGTTGGACCAACACCATGACCAACCAAATCACGTACGACACCATAACCGCGACTTTCAGCGTATTCTTGAATGGCCGCACCGATATCACCGATGCGATTGCCAAGAACTGCTTTCTCAATCCCTATATACATAGCTTCCTTGGTCACGTCCATCAAGTTTTTCACTTCTTCAGACGGTGTACCAACCGCATAAGCCCAGCATGAGTCTGCTAAACCACCAGTATAACTTTGGGTGTATTTTTTCATTTGCTCAACATTGTTGAAGTTGAGTTTAGATACATTAAGGTCGGATTTGGAAATCGGACCTCCCAGTACCATATCAACCTTGAGCAAATCGCCATCTTTCAAGATGTAATGACGTGGAAAAGCGTGAGCTACTTCGTCGTTGAGAGAGCAACAAGTGGCATAAGGGTAATCCATGACTGCACCATCTACTCCAATCTGTAAAGGAAGGAAATTTTCCTCTTTACAACGTCGACGAACGTACTCTTCAACTTCCCACATATCCACGCCTGGCTTAATCAAATCACGTAAGCCGATATGGATACTTGCTAGGAAATCACCAGCCTTGTCCATGGCTTCGATTTCACGTGCTGATTTTAAAGTTATCATTTTTTCTCCTAGATTCTAATTAATTTTAACCGTAACATTTGCTTTTGAAACAATCTGATGCCCATGATAAATATCATAATCAATAATAGCTGAGCGCCTCGTGTGGTGAATAATACGAGCCTGAATCCGCAGAGTATCATCTATCTGTACAGCCTGCAAGAAATAAATCAACATCTGTTCAATGATGAGATTACGTCCACTATTCACAACGAGGTCTTGGGTCATATGGTTGAGGATTTCAGCCAAGACTCCATTAGCAAGGACCCCATTCTTCTCCAACATGAAAGGTTCAACAGTAATGACAACTTCATCATGATGATAAGAGAGTTTTTGCCCGATTTGCTCTGAGAAGGTCGGCAAAGCTGAAACCTGAGAACGGCTCATTTTTTCCATGACATCTCTTCGTGTTACGACACCGAGCAAGGTTTGGTTACTTCTGACAACGGGAACCATCTCAAAGTCTTCTGCGATCATCCGTTGACTAACATTGGCAATATTGGTCGCTAAGCCTGTTACAAAGATACTTCTCGTCATCACCTTATCAATCGTCGTGCTAGGGGATTTATCTCCTGCGTCACGCATAGTAACAACCCCAACAACCACTTGGTGTTGGTTAATGACTGGGAAACGACTACTTCTATTCTTACGGACCAAGTCTAGATAGTCTTTTACTGTATCCGTTTCTCTCAAAAAACCATACTCATGACTGGGACGATAGAGCTTCTCGACTGTCAGAATATCAGTTTTGATTTGAACATTTGAGAGGGCTTTGTTAATCATGGTCGCTACTGTAAAAGTGTCATGCTTACTTCTTAGAACTGGAATCCCTTTTTTATTAGCCAACTCAAGAACATCGTCCTGCACATGAAAACCACCTGTCACAAGGACCGCATTTTCATTTTCCAAGGCTAAAAGTTGAATGCGAGTGCGGTCACCTACAATCAAAAGACCGCCATCATGGAGATAAGAGAGGATATTCTGCTCTGTCATAGCCCCAATGGAGAATTTACTAAACTCTCTCTCCAGCCCTTCCTGACCTGCTAAAACTTCAGAGGAGGTGACTTCAGCAATCTCAGCATAGGTTAGCCTCTCAATAGCCACTTTCTGGGACTTGACTCGTATGGTTCCACTACGTGGCCGAGTTTCAACGATGCCACGATTTTCAGCTTCTTTGATAGCTCGGTAGGCTGTTCCGTCACTAACACCTAGGTGATTGGAAATACTGCGAACACTGACTCTCTTCCCAATTGGCAACTCTTCCAGATAGGACAAAATTTCCTGGTGTTTACTCATTGAATTCTCCTTTTATATACCGAAATTCAAGATAATCTCTCATTTTTCGTGTATAGCGATCGCTTCCCTTAAACTGTCGGACGAGGCTAAAGCCCGATTTTAAGGCTACTTTTTGACTAGCTTGATTCTCCAAATGAGTGATGATGGATAATTGTTTTAAACCAAATTCTTCAAATGAAAGCTGACATAGTTTGGTAACTACTTCTGTCATATAACCTTGTGCCCAAGAATCTTTTTTTAAGAAATAACCAATTTCTGCTTCTTTTTTGATTTCATCGATCTTTTCAAATTTAATGGAGCCAATCATTTCTTGATTCCCTTGGAGACAAATTGCCCAAACACCCAGAGGATTCTTCATAAAATAGTTAGCAAGGGCGTACTGACTTTCTTCCAAACTTGCTTGGCTGGGAAAAATAAACTGTAAATTCTCAGGGTTTGAAGCAATCTCGAAAAACGCTTGACTGTCACTAAAAAAGAAAGGACGCAAATACAAGCGCTCCGTTTCAAAAAAAGAAAACATTGCTAATTTGGTCCAAATATTCATAATCACCTCAACGGCTTAGTCTTCAACGAGTGTAATATCCGCTCCAAGACTACGCAATTTTTCAATAATATCTGAGTAGCCACGAAGGATAAACTCAATATTCGTAATTTCAGTCTGGCCTTGAGCCATCAAGCCAGCAATGACAAGTGCAGCACCAGCTCGCAAGTCTGTAGCTTTTACACTTGCCCCGTGTAAGTTACGACCACCGTTGTAGATAATGTGATCATTTGTAGTCGTAATATCTGCATCCATTTTCGCTAATTCAAAGACATGATTAACACGTTTCTCATAAATCGTATCAATGATGGTCCCACGACCTTGGGCGGTTAGTAAAAGTGGCGTGATAGGCTGTTGCAAATCGGTTGCGAACCCTGGATAGGGAGCTGTTTTGATATTAATAGCCTTCAAATCAGACTGTTCTTCAACGAAGATGCTGTCTTCTGAGACCGTCATACGAACGCCCATTTCCTCTAGTTTGGCGATAAAGCCTTCTAAGTGTTCATAGAGAACGTTGTTAATACGAATTCCTTTTCCTACCGCTGCAGCAAGTGAAATATAGGTTCCAGCTTCGATACGGTCTGGGATTACTTGGTGACGAGTCCCATGAAGTTTCTCGACACCATCAATAATGATAATATCAGTCCCTGCACCACGAATATGGGCCCCCATGTTGTTCAAAAGGGTGGCAACATCGATAATTTCCGGTTCACGAGCCGCATTTTCAATGACAGTGCGTCCCTTAGCTTTAACCGCAGCAATCATGGTGTTAATCGTTGCTCCAACGCTGACGGTATCCATGTAAATACTTGCGCCATGAAGTCCCTTACCTTGAGCAGATAAATTCATATTATCTCCCTCATAGCTGACCTTAGCACCCATGGCTTCAAAGGCTTTTAAGTGAAGGTCAATCGGACGAGGCCCCAAATCACATCCACCAGGAAGTCCAACTGTAGCTTCACCAAAGCGACCTAAAAGACTTCCGTAGAAATAATAAGAAGCACGCAAGCTATTAATCTTGCCATAAGGCATCGGAATGTTTTGAACACCTCTTGGATCAATCTCCAAAACATCCTCATAACGCTTAACAGTCGCCCCCATAATCTCCATAATTTCGACAAGACTAGCAACGTCTGAAATATCTGGAACACAATCTAAAGTGACAATATCATCTGATAAGATAATAGCTGGAATAAGCGCTACAACACTATTTTTAGCACCACTAATGGTGATCTCACCTTGCAATGGACGTCCACCATTGATGACAATTTTTCTCATGTTATACTCTTTCAAAATTTACTAAAAAGGTCTTTTCGTTCTATTATACCATAATTTTCAGTTTTTTCCCATTCCTATTTACTAAATACCATCTCATTTTGATAAAAAAAGACCTATCACTCAAGCTTTTCAGCCTGAAATGATAGGTTTTAATGTTAGATTAACGTACTGTACGGATACGCATTGTGTTTGTACGAACAGCTTCGCCAAGTGGCACACCTGCAACGATAACAATATCGTCACCAGATTCTACCAAACCTTGCTCAACTGCAATTCTTTCAGCAAGATCAAACATATCATCAGTGTTTGATGGGCGATCAGTTGTTACTGGGATAACTCCCCAGTTAAGCATCAAACCACGCTGAGTCAATTCATCGAAAGTGATTGCCAAGATATCAGCATCTGGACGGTATTTAGAAATCAAACGAGCAGTGTGACCTGTCTTAGTAAGAGTAACCACCAACTTGATATTCATAGAGTTTGTCGCATCCTTAACAGCTGAAGCCATAACCTCAGTCTTAGAATTACGTGACAAGTTAACAGACGACAAGCGACCGTATTCTTTTAAAAGAGTTTGAGCATTTTTGTCAATAGTTGCCATCGTAGTAACTGACTCAAGTGGATATTTACCATTTGCAGACTCACCTGAAAGCATTGTTGCGTCAGTACCGTCGATAACAGCGTTAAACACGTCTGATACTTCTGAACGCGTTGCACGTGGTTTTTCAGTCATAGTTTCAAGCATGTTTGTTGCTGTGATAGCGACTTTACCAGCTGCGTTCACTTTAGTGATGATCATTTTTTGGTAAACTGGAACCATTTCGAATGGTACTTCGATACCCATGTCACCACGAGCAATCATGATACCGTCAGCAGCTTCAATGATTTCATCCAAGTTATCGATACCTTGTTGGTTTTCGATTTTCGCAAACAATTGAACGTGACCATTACCAGTTTCTTCACAGATTGCACGAACTTCTTCAACATCTTTTGCAGTACGTACAAATGAAATCGCGATGAAGTTGATACCTTGTTCCAAACCGAAACGGATATCATCGTTATCACGTTCAGCAAGTGCTGGGAAAGGAATTTTAGTGTTTGGGATGTTTACACCTTTTTGCTTAGCAACGATACCATCATTTTCAACGACTACTTCAAATTCACGAGTTGCATCGTCTTTTGCGAAAACACGAAGACCCAATTTACCATCGTCAACCAAAACTTGGTGACCAACTTCAACATCATCGTAGATGTCAAGGGCACCAGCAACGTTCAAAGCAATAACATCACGAGTTGATTTGATTCCTTGTTTAGTTGCAACACGGATTTTTTCACCAGTTTTGTAAGAGTACTCTTTTGCGTCACCTTCAAACAATTCTGTACGGATTTCAGGTCCTTTAGTATCAAGAAGGAAACCAACTTTTTTACCTGCAAGTTTTTCAGCAAGTTTAACAGTTGCCATACGCTCACCTTGTTCTTGGTGGTCACCGTGTGAGAAGTTGAAACGGAAAGTGTTTGCTCCTGCTTCAATCAATTTAGCAATATTTTGAGCTGAAGCTTCAACGTCAAGTTTTTCACCCCAGTATCCGTCTTCACCGAATTTTTTACCACCACGGATTTCAACCGCAGGACCTAAAGTTGCAACGATTTTTACACGTTTGTTCATGATTTTTGTGACTCCTTTATATAATTCGACCTTTTATGGTCATGTTACCAAATTAATGAAAGTTGATTAGGACAAGCTCTTGTTCAAAGCAGAAAGTTCAAGATCAGCTTTATGAGGGTTGTTAACAATAATCTTACCTTCTGCAGTTAAGCTAAACAAAGCTCCTTCTTCTGCTGTACCAAGGATTGGATTCTCAACCATTTTTTCGTTACGGATACCAACAGCGACACCACCGATTCCTTGTTTAAGGAGTTTAACAGCGTGTGCCCCCATGCGAGATGCCAATACACGGTCACGCGCAGTTGGTGATCCACCACGTTGGATGTGACCAAGTTCTGTTACACGAAGGTCACTAGTGTCTCCTGCTTCTTTTAGTTTTTGACCAAATTCAGCTGCTGACATAACACCTTCTGCCAAAACGATAATGTTGTGTTTTTTACCGTGCTCATAACCAGCTTTGATACTAGCTACGATATCTTCCATCTTGAAGCCTTCTTCAGGGATGATAATTTCATCAGCACCAGTTGCGATACCAGCCCAAAGAGCGATATCACCTGCATTACGTCCCATTACTTCAACAACGAAAGTACGACGGTGACTTGACGATGTATCACGAATCTTATCAATCGCATCCATTGCAGTCGTAACTGCAGTATCAAATCCGATTGTAAAGTCAGTACCTACGATATCGTTATCGATTGTACCTGGAAGTCCGATAGCTGGGAATCCATGCTCAGTCAAGCGCATAGCTCCATGATAAGAACCATCACCACCGATAACTACGACTCCTTCGATACCGTGTTTTTTCAATTGCTCAATCCCTTTAAGTTGGCCTTCAAGTTGTGCAAACTCAGGGTAACGAGCAGAATGAAGGAAAGTACCACCACGAGAAATGATGTCTCCTACTGAAGCAGCATCAAGTGGATAAATTTCACCGGCAACCATACCTGCGTATCCATCATAGATACCAAAAACTTCCATTCCTTCTGAGATTGCTTGGCGAACTACTGCACGGATGGCAGCATTCATACCAGGGGCGTCTCCACCACTGGTCAAAACAGCAATACGTTTCATTTGGTTTATGCTCCTTTTTCTTTTAACATTCTTACTGATTATACCATATTTAAATCGAAAATTCTTCTATTTTCCGTATTTTTAGCGATAAATCGTTTTCATAGCAATTCCCTCTAATTTTTCCTCTAGAGCAAAATCTTTTCTTACAAAATGTTGTGTAGAAACAACCGTTTTTCCTTCCTCTTCATACCTGATAATGACAGGGATTGGGCCTTTGTATTGTTCTAGGATATTTGAAATCTCTTTATCGTATTCATGATTTTTAACTTGAATCCAGAATCGTTCTGCCACTGCTTCTTTCAAATCTTGTGCAATCATTTGCAGACGACCATCTCGAGATTGAACTTTGCCATTGATGTAGTAAAATTTCCCTTCGGATAAAATGGAAGCATATTTTCTATATTGGTCTGAAAATACAGTTACATCTATCCGAGACTTACTATCATGAACCTGTAGAAAGGCCATACTCTCGCCTTTCTTGGTTCGAATCACTTTAATCTTTTGAACTTCAACTAGGAGAGTGGCTTGAGCTCCCTCGGTTAGATTAGTGATTGGAGTGGTCGGATATAGGGCTTGTTTGGCAAGAGTTTGGAGAGGATGGGGACTGATACCTACCCCAATCAGTTCCTGCTCTTTGTAAAATTTCTCTGCTTCCGTAAAATCATCCGCCTCAGTCCAGCTATAGCTTGCATCTGCAAAGAGTCCACCTAACTCCTCAACAAAGACAAATAAGTTTGGTAGGTTCACTAAGATTTTCTGGCGATTCTTGTCAAATTCATCAAAAAGTCCTAGTTCAACCAAAGGCGTCAAAAGCGACAATTTCTTGTAATTCTTGGGAAGACGTGTGACAAAATCTTCAATGCTTGAGAAAGGACGATTTTCAATAATCCAGTAAGACAAATCTCTCGGCATTCCCTTAATGGCTTTTAGGCCCAGATAGATTTTCTTCTGAGCAATTTTATCATGATAGGGAATGCTGTTGATTGCTAAGGGAGCTACTTCAAAGCCCATCTGCAATGCATCTACAATGTAATCACTGCTAGAATAGTTCAACATAACTTGGAAGAAAATAGCAGGGTAGTGTGTCTTGAAATAAGCTAGTTGGAATGCCAGTGCTGAGTAGGCATAAGCGTGGGATCGGTTAAATCCATAGCCTGCAAACTTTTCCATCACTGCAAAAACTTGGTTGGCCTTTTCTTCTGTATGCCCCAATTTCATAGCTCCTGTGATAAAATCTTCCTTCATCAGATGCATCTCTTTGGCATTTTTCTTACCCATGGCACGTCTGAGAATGTCGGCTTTACCAAGACTGAATCCTCCAAAGCGTTGAGCTACCTGCATGACCTGCTCTTGATAGAGCATAATACCGTAGGTTGATGAAAGGATGTCTTCTAAGGCAGGGTCTAACACCGTCACCTTTTCTTTACCATGCTTACGAGCGACAAAATTATCAATATAATCACTTGCCCCCGGTCTATTGAGGGATGTCGTTGCTACTACCTCTTCAAAGACTTGCGGCTGAACTCGTTTCAAGAGCCGAATGGCGCCAGGTTGTTCAAATTGGAAAATCCCCTTGGTATTTCCAGCAGCAAAGAGGGCCAGAGTTTCTTTGTCTTCCAAATCAATATCTTCGATTTTTAGATGTACCCCCTCTGACTCCGCAAGCAATTCCTGCATTTTTTGGACAAAAGTCAGGTTACGTAAACCGAGGAAATCCATTTTTAGAAGTCCATTGGCTTCAACACCATGAGCATCATACTGAGTGATGAGCATATCCTCACCATATTTTAGAGGAATGTAGTCCGTCAAGTCTTGGTCACTCATAACGACCCCAGCTGCATGGATAGAGGTCTGACGAGGATACCCTTCAATCTTTCGAGCAATCTCAAAAGCTTTTTGATATTCAATCTTACTATTGATGATCTGCCTAAACTGTAAATTCTTTTCATAGGCTGTCGTTAGCGTATCTCGGAAACTGATTTTTTTCGTAATATTGGTTAATTCGTACTCAGGGACACCATAACGTTTGAAAACATCACGAATTGCCTGTTTTGCTCCAAAGGTCGAATAAGTGACAATCTGTGCCACATGTTGACTACCATACCGATCACGAACATAGCGAATGAACTCCGGCCTATAAAGGTCAGGGATGTCGATATCGATATCGGGCATGGTATAACGCTCACGATTTAAAAAGCGCTCGAAAATCAAGTTCTTCTCAACCGGGTCAATTCCTGTAATATCGAGTGAGTAAGCTACTAGACTACCAACCGCAGAACCACGCCCCATTCCCATATA
>CABTWF010000041.1:0-12294 GCA_902488495.1 uncultured Streptococcus sp.
GTTGAAGACAATAAGGCAAAAAATGCAGCGCTCCAAGCTGAAAACGAAGAAATCAAGCAACGGAATGCCGCGGCTAAAACTGACTATGAAGCAAAATTAGCTAAATATGAAGCTGATCTTGCCAAATATAAGAAAGAGTTGGCTGAGTATCCGGCTAAGTTGCAGGCTTATAAAGATGAGCAGGCTAAAATTAAGGCGGCCCTTGTAGAACTTGAAAATAATAAAGATCAAGATGGTTACTTGTCTAAGCCATCTGCTCAGAGCTTGGTTTACGATTTAGAACCGAATGCTCAACTGGATCTCAAAACTGAAGGAAAACTTCTCACTGCAGCAGCTGTTGATGAAGCCTTTAAGAAAGACACAGACCAGTACGGTAAAAAGAATCTTCAGTTAGACAACCTGAATGTCAAGAATTTGGAAAACGGTGCTACTACTTCTTCAGTAGAATTGTATGGGAACATCAATAACAAATCTGACTGGACCACCAATGTAGGGAATAAAACTGAAGTTAAATGGGGATCTGTTCTTCTAGAACGTGGTCAAAGCGTAACAGCGACTTATACCAACCTTCAAAATTCCTACTACAACGGTAAAAAGATTTCGAAGATTGTTTACAAATATACTGTAGATCCTTCTTCGCAATTTAAAAATCCTAGTGGAAAAGTTTGGTTGGGAATCTTTACCGACCCTACTCTAGGAGTCTTTGCTTCAGCCTATACGGGTCAAGTAGAAAAAGATACTTCGCTTTTCATTAAAAATGAATTCACCTTCTATGATGAAAATGATCAGCCAATTAATTTTGACAACGCCCTTCTTTCTGTAGCCTCACTTAACCGTGAGCACAACTCTATTGAGATGGCCAAGGATTACACTGGTAACTTTATTAAAATTTCCGGTTCATCTGTTGGAGAAAAAGACGGAAAGATTTATGCCACAGAAACCTTGAACTTTAAAAAAGACCAAGGTGGATCTCGTTGGACTATGTATCCAAATGGTCAACCTGGTTCAGGTTGGGATTCATCAGATGCTCCAAACTCTTGGTATGGTGCAGGAGCAATCAGCATGTCTGGTTCAACTAACCGTGTTACTGTTGGTGCCATTTCTGCGACCCTAGTAGTTCCTTCTGATCCAGTTATGGCGGTTGATACAGGTAAAAGACCAAACATCTGGTACTCACTCAATGGTAAGATTCGTGCCGTTAACGTTCCGAAAATTACAAAAGAAAAACCAACTCCGCCAGTAGAACCAACTGCACCACAAGCTCCAACTTATGAAGTAGAGAAACCACTGGAACCAGCTCCAGTAGTACCAAACTACGAAAATGAGCCAACACCACCGGTAAAAACTCCAGATCAACCGGAGCCATCAAAACCAGAAGAGCCAACATATGAGACAGAGAAACCATTGGAACCAGCTCCAGTAGCACCAAACTACGAAAATGAGCCAACTCCACCGGTAAAAACTCCAGATCAACCGGAGCCATCAAAACCAGAAGAGCCAACATATGAGACAGAGAAACCATTGGAACCAGCTCCAGTAGCACCAAGCTATGAAAATGAGCCAACACCACCGGTAAAAACTCCAGATCAACCAGAGCCATCAAAACCAGAAGAACCAAATTATGATCCATTGCCAACTCCGCCGGTAGCACCAACTCCTAAGCAGTTGCCAACACCACCAGCGGTGCCAACAGTTCACTTCCATTACAATCGTCTATTTGCACAACCTCAGATTAATAAAGAAATTAAGAATGAGGATGGAGTAGATATCGATCGTACTCTCGTTGCTAAGCAGTCTGTAGTGAAGTTTGAGTTGAAAACGGAAGCTTTAACTGCAGGGCGTCCAAAAACAACTTCATTTGTATTGGTAGATCCACTTCCAACTGGCTATCAGTTTGATTTGGAAGCAACCAAGGCTGCAAGCAAAGGTTTTGAAACAAGCTATGATAAAGCTAGTCACACTGTAACCTTTAAGGCTACTGAGGAGACCTTGGCTGCTTTCAATGCTGATTTGACAAAATCCTTTGAGACTCTATATCCAACTGTTGTTGGTCGTGTCTTGAATGATGGGGCAACTTATACAAATAACTTTACATTGACAGTCAACGACGCCTACGGTGTTAAGTCAAACATTGTTCGTGTAACGACTCCAGGTAAACCAAATGATCCTGACAATCCAAATAACAACTACATCAAGCCTTTGAAAGTTAACAAGAACAAGCAAGGTGTAAATATTGATGGCAAAGAAGTTCTAGCTGGTTCAACGAACTACTATGAACTCACATGGGATTTGGACCAATACAAGGGAGATAAATCTTCTAAAGAAGCGATTCAAAATGGTTTCTACTATGTGGATGATTATCCAGAAGAAGCCTTAACCCTTCAACCAGAATTGGTTAAGATTCGTGATCTAGAGGGCAACCTTGTATCAGGTATCAGTGTTCAACAATATGATAGTTTAGAAGCTGCGCCTAAGAAGGTTCAAGAGCTGTTGAAGAAAGCCAACATCACTGTTAAAGGTGCTTTCCAACTCTTCTCAGCTGATAATCCAGCTGAATTCTACAAGAGCTATGTAGCAGCAGGAAAATCATTACTAATCACTGATCCGATGACAGTTAAACCTGAATTTGGTCAAACGGGTGGTAAGTATGAAAACAAAGCCTACCAAATTGATTTTGGAAATGGCTATGCTACAGAAGTAGTTGTCAACAATGTACCGAAAATCACACCGAAAAAAGATGTGACAATCAGTATGGATCCAAGCAGTGACAATATTGATGGCCAAACAATTCCGTTGAACCAGTTCTTCAATTATCGTTTAATCGGTGGTTTGATTCCACAAAATCATTCTGAGGACTTGAATGACTATAGTTTTGTAGATGATTATGACCAAAAAGGTGATCAATACACTGGAAACTATAAAGTTCTTGCCAAGGTTGATATCCGATTGAAAGACGGTCGTGTTATCAAGGCAGGGACAGACTTAACAGCTGAAACACAGGTTGAACATAATCAAGATAAGGGAATGATTACAATTCGCTTCAAGGAAGAATTCCTTCAAGAGATTCAGTTGGATTCTCCATTCCAGGCTGAGACTTATATTCAAATGAAACGAATTGCTGTCGGAACCTTTGAAAATACCTATGTAAATACTGTGAACAAAGTTGCTTATGCTTCAAATACAGTTCGCACGACAACGCCAGAACCTAAGAAACCAGAGGAGCCAACAACTCCTACTCCAAATCCAAAAGGGAACCCTACTCTACCTCAAACAGGTACAAATGATTCAAGCTACATGCCATATCTTGGTCTAGCAGCTTTAGTAGGGGTTTTAGGACTTGGTCAGTTGAAACGTAAAGAAGACGAAAGCAAGTAAGCTCTAAAAGTTAAATAGAAAAGAGGAACTTTGTTTCCTCTTTTTCTTGTAGCTTGAATTAAAAACGCTTCCTATTGATTTTGGCTCATAAAATCAACTAATTTATGTTAAAATGGTAGTAGAAAGTTGAGATTATGAGTTATTTTAAAAAATATAAATTTGATAAGTCACAGTTCAAGCTTGGTATGCGAACCTTCAAAACGGGGATTGCCGTATTTATAGTTCTCTTGATTTTTGGTTTTTTTGGCTGGAAGGGGCTTCAAATTGGAGCGTTGACAGCGGTCTTCAGTTTACGAGAGAGCTTTGATAAGAGTGTCCATTTTGGAACTTCGCGTATCTTAGGAAATAGTATTGGCGGTTTTTACGCCCTTGTCTTTTTCCTCTTAAACACTTTATTTCATGGAGCCTTTTGGGTAACCTTACTAGTTGTTCCGATTTGCACCATGTTAACCATTATGACAAACGTTGCCATGAACAACAAGGCAGGAGTTATCGGTGGTGTAGCGGCTATGTTGATTATTACCCTATCAATACCAAGCGGAGAAACATTTTTGTACGTGTTTGCACGTGTATTTGAAACATTTATGGGAGTTTTTGTCGCAATCCTTGTAAATTATGATATTGAGCAACTGAAACTCTTTTGGGAGAAAAAAAGAAAATAATGTTACATTTTATGACATTATTCGTTGACGTATGTCTTTTTTTAGACTATAATAGACAGGAAGAAGGAAATTGTAAATGAAGGAAAGAGAATTTCGCCGAAATATGGCTGTTTTTCCTATCGGCAGTGTTATGAAGTTGACCGATCTCTCGGCTCGTCAGATTCGTTATTATGAAGATCAAGAGTTGATCAAACCTGATCGAAACGAAGGGAACCGTCGCATGTATTCGTTGAATGACATGGATCGTCTGCTTGAAATCAAAGATTATATCTCTGAAGGTCATAATATTGCTGCGATTAAGAAAAAATATGCTGAACGCGAGGCGAAGTCCAAGAAAGCCGTGAGTCAGACGGAAGTGCGTCGTGCACTCCACAATGAACTCCTCCAGCAGGGGCGCTTTGCTTCAGTACGGTCACCCTTTGGTCGCGGTTAGGCAATCGCAAGTAGTCATATATATTAAGGAGAAAACCCATGCCAATCACAGCTGCAGATATTCGTCGTGAAGTCAAGGAAAAAAATGTTACCTTTATCCGTCTCATGTTTTCAGATATTCTGGGAACCATGAAAAACGTCGAAATTCCTGCTACAGATGAACAGTTAGATAAGGTCTTGTCAAACAAAGCCATGTTTGATGGCTCTTCTATTGAAGGTTTTGTACGTATCAATGAGTCAGATATGTACTTGTACCCAGACTTGGATACATGGACAGTCTTCCCTTGGGGAGATGAAAATGGGAGTGTTGCAGGTTTGATCTGTGATGTCTATACAACAGAAGGCGAACCCTTTGCAGGTGACCCACGTGGTAATCTGAAGCGTGCACTTCGTCATATGGAAGAAGTAGGATTCAAATCCTTCAACCTTGGTCCAGAACCAGAATTCTTCCTCTTTAAGCTGGATGAAAATGGCGATCCAACTCTTGAGGTAAATGACAAGGGTGGCTACTTTGATTTGGCGCCTACTGACCTTGCTGACAATACACGTCGTGAAATTGTTAATGTCTTGACCAAAATGGGATTTGAAGTAGAAGCGAGTCACCACGAGGTTGCGGTTGGACAACATGAAATTGACTTCAAGTATGATGAAGTCCTCCGTGCCTGTGACAAGATTCAAATCTTTAAACTCGTTGTTAAAACCATTGCTCGCAAACACGGTCTTTACGCAACCTTTATGGCGAAACCAAAATTTGGTATCGCTGGATCAGGTATGCACTGTAATATGTCCTTGTTTGATGCAGAAGGAAACAATGCCTTCTTTGATCCAAATGATCCAAAAGGAATGCAGTTGTCTGAAACGGCCTACCATTTCCTTGGTGGTTTGATCAAACATGCTTACAACTATACTGCCATCATGAACCCAACGGTTAACTCATACAAACGTTTGGTTCCAGGTTATGAAGCGCCTGTTTACATTGCTTGGGCTGGTCGTAACCGTTCGCCACTTGTGCGCGTACCGGCTTCACGCGGTATGGGAACTCGTCTTGAGTTGCGTTCAGTGGACCCAATGGCAAACCCATACATCGCTATGGCGGTTCTTTTGGAAGTTGGTTTGCATGGTATTGAAAACAAAATCGAAGCACCAGCTCCTATCGAAGAAAATATCTACATCATGACAGCAGAAGAGCGTAAGGAAGCTGGAATCACTGATCTTCCATCAACTCTTCATAACGCCTTGAAAGCTTTGACAGAAGATGAAGTGGTCAAGGCAGCCCTAGGTGAACACATCTACACTAGCTTCCTTGAAGCGAAACGTATCGAGTGGGCCAGCTATGCAACATTTGTTTCACAATGGGAAGTTGATAATTATCTTGATTTGTATTAAGAACATAAAAAAGATTATCTAATTGGATAATCTTTTTTATTATTGCAATTTTTTAAATGCATTTTGATACTATTCTTAGTATATATAATATGGTGAATTGAGCAAAAATGGATCATTAGTTGAATTGATTAAAAAGTAATAATATTCTGAAAAAACTCAGAATAATATTCCCGTAATCCTATCTCGAGAATCTCTCTAATGTATGAAATAGTAGGTTTTTAACATTCTAAAAAAAATTTACAATTTGACAACATATTTCTTGAAATACTAATTAGTAAATGATAAAATGTTTTTTGGAATGGATGAGTTTTGGAGAGTTTATAAAATATTTACTATATTATTTACTCAAGTTCTACTCGCCATATTTCATTAAAAAGGAAAGGAGATTCTATGCAAAAAGATAAGTGGTGGCTTCCGTTTTTAGCAGTGGGAGTCATCATCGGATTGTCGGTGGGTTTGATTTATTATACTAGACCCGCTAAGGACGGAGAAGTAGGGACTTCATCAGTTTCGCAATCAACTTCAAGTGCTGAGAACAATACTGCCTTGAGTCTAAAAGGTCAACAACTTCCAGAATTTAAAATGACTTCTCAAGACGGTAAATTGGTTGCTAGTTCAGAGCTGTATGATAAACCTATGTTAATTGTCGAATGGGCTAGTTGGTGTCCTCATTGTCAGAAACAACTACCCATTGTTCAGCAGATGTATGAAAAGTATGGTGAACAGATCAATTTTGTTTTACTAAATATGAACGAACCAGGAAAAGAAACAAAGGAAACTGCTGATCAGTATATCAAAGAAAAAGGATATACTTTCCCGTATTATTATGACGAAGATCAGTCCGCAGCCGATCTTTTACAGGTTCAAACCATACCAAGTATGTATCTTGTGACAAAACAGCAACAGGTAAAGAATGTATTAGTAAATCATACCACTGCTGAAAATTTCTCGAAAGAGTTACAAGAACTGCTAAACTAACATACATCTATTTCAGAAAAAAGGAGGAAGAAGAAATCGCAATAGGATTTCAGAGAAAATTATGAGAGATTTCATTAAAAAGGTCTCCATTCTGTTTACGATTCTGTTTCTCTCTGTGCCATTAGGATTAGCTAGTTTACATTTCGGTCGTGGTGCGGCTGATGAAACTGAGGTAGTTCGAGTAGGAGATAATACGGAAATTATCCAGAATGGATGTTATCGTAAGATAAAGAAATCAGAAAAGACGGAATGGACAGTTCCGCGTAAACCAATTGACTTGGTTATCCTGCAGGATGCCAGTGGATCATTCCGAGAAACGATTCCAAGTGTCAAACGTGCTCTTAAACGGTTGACGACTTATGTTAGCCCAGAACAATACGATGAGACAAATCCTTATCTCGTTAAGACTGACGACCCTCGAACAACTGACCGGGTCTTCGTTGCTTCTTACCAAGGTTTGGATCAGGTGCGTTACTTTGAAAACAATGATTTTAGTGGTAACCCTGCGAACGTATATACTGATGCGAATTCGACTGGAAAAAACTACACCTATGGCAATAGTGGCTTAACAAGCGATCAAAATAAAGTTCATAGCTTCATTGATAATATTGCTGTTGATGGTGGGACCCCAACTGTTCCTGCGATTGATGATACAATCGCTCAGTACAACCGTGTCAAAGGCAATATGGAAAACGGTCGGAAGACGGTCTTCCTCCTGGTAACGGATGGGGTAGCCAACGGTTACCGTCTGCCAGGGACTAACACAGTGGTTATGGACAAGAGCTGGACAAGAACAGATGCTATTCAACGTGCTTGGGGAGTAAATAGCTATCCAGAAGCGGCTCAAGATATTACTGGTCGTGCCAATGAGTTGAGAGATGCTGGTGATCAGCTGAAAGCAGCGGTTGGTTCAGAAGGTTCTGTGGTTGTAGGTTTCTGGGAACGTGTTGATAATTTCACTGAACCATATTATCAATATGGTCCAGCTTATCTAAATGGTTTCGGTAACACTATTAATATTGGGGACAACCGTTCAGTGCAAGCCATCTTCCACGACGCACTTCAATCGATGGCTTCACCAGATAAGGTTGTGAACGGAAAGAACGTTTCCTTCTATGTTAATGAACAGAATAACATTGATGTGTTCTCACAAAAGATTTTAGAATCTGTAGCTGCAGCGTTGATCAAGGAAGACATCAAAGGTGAGTTCACTGTTACACCTGGATATAAGGTGGATGCTGTTCGAATCAATGACAAGACTGTTGTTGAAAAAGTCACAGATCCATCAAAACAAATTCGTGGTCGAATCAATCAAGAAGGCGACAAGGTTACAATCTATGTACCCGATAGTGTCTTCAATCCAGGTAATAACAAGTTCGACTATGATTTGAGTAAGGAAGCACATGCTCCTGAAACGAATGAAGAGGATGAAGTTGATCCGCCAGCTGATTATAAACCTGTAAAAGAAGAAGTTACAGTTCCTGAGTTGACTGGTGTCTTCAAGACGGGTGAGTATACAACTCAACAAATCGGTGGACGTAATGAAACAGTTGAAGTTCAAAAACTTGAATACTGTTACCCAAGTGCTACTAAGAAAATTGCAGACCAAGATCAAAGTAATGATACTGGTACCATTGAAGATCCGCTTCAATTAACAAAAAAACCATCCTATGCAGCGAACTTGTCTGCCAAAGATGAAACATTTACTTATACAGTAGATTACAACTTCAACAACGCTCCATATGAGTTCAAGAAAAATGTTATGCTGACTGACCCTCTTGACTATCGTTTAGAAGTTGTAGGTCATCATGCTTCTGGACCACAAGGTCAAATCTTGACTCGTGTCGTGAAACAAAATGACGATCTCGGAAACGAACGTGAAGTTGTTGTTGCTGATGTACCAAGTGTGAATGGTTATGAATACTTAGTGCTTCAAAAAGCAAAAATGACCATTACGGTTCGCTTGAAGGAGCAATATCGCAATAATCAAGCGAGCAAAGAATTTATGGCTCTTCTTCAGGATAATGATGGCTTCGGTTTGCTGAATCAGGGTAATATCATGTGGAATGGTGAGGATAATAATCCTGATCCAAGTAAACATGCTAAAACAGCTGACAAACCAAGTACAATTCGTCGCTCAAACCCAGTCTATGTGAAACCACCAGTTGATACCGAAATTACGAAGAAGGTTAATGACAAAGAACATGAGGATTTGAAGGCAGAAGAGGAACTCTTTGAGTACAAGGTGACTGCTCCATGGCCAGGTATTGCGGACAACTTTACGCTGACAGATACAGTTGTTTCAGAGTTGGAAGTTCAGGCAGATAGCTTGAATGTAAAACTTGGTGAAAAAGATAATACTGAGTTGAAAACTGCTACAAAAGTTGAAGGTCAAACTGTTTCACTGACTCTTGATAAAACTCAACTTGAAAAAATCTCACGTAAGGTAACGCGTCGTAAAACTAAAGATGTTCAATACCTTGAATTGACCTTCAAGGCTAAGATTCGTCCGGGTGCTGACCTTTCTAAATATAAGGAAGATGGTCAAATTAAAGTACCTAACACGGCAGATGTTGCCTTGAATGATATCAAGAAAACATCGAATAAAGTAACGGTTACCCCACCAAAACCAAAAGAACCTTCTATTGATAAGAAGATTAATGAAAACTTGGATAGCTTCCAAACGTTTGATGGACAACCATACAACTACAACATTACAACAGCAGTACCAAGTGATGTTGCTAATTACAAGAAATTTGTGATTCGTGATACACTGGATGCTAATTTGGAGCTTGCAGGCGACGTAAGTATTAAAGGTTCTGCAGCGGCCCTCTTTGATATCCACACCAATGGCCAAGAGATTACGGCAACGGTGAAGGATGGTCAGTTTGGTGAACTTGCAAAATACTCAACTGTTGAACTAGTCATTCCTGCAAAAGTTAAAAATGGTGTGACAGGCACAATCATTGAAAACAAGGCTTCTATTTCCTTTACAAATGAGAATAATGTAGAGAAAGAAGTTGAATCGAAACCTGTCACCGTAACGCCACCTCCTGTAACGAAGAAGATCAATGAAACTCTTGATCACTTAGATATCGCGACAGGTCAAGCGTATAACTACAACATTAAGACAAAACTTCCAACCGATATTACTGATTACAAGAAATTTGTGATTACAGATACACTTGAAGGAGATTTGTCAGTTATCAATGAAACTTCAAGCAAACCGGTTATCAAAGGAGCAGCTGCAGCCTTCTTCGATGTAACAGTTGAGGGTCAAACCGTGACTGCAACGATGAAGGACTTTGCGAAGGCTACAGACCTTGCTGGTCAAGAAGTGGAATTGGTTATTCCGGCTAAGATCAATGATGGAGTGACTCGAATCAACATTCCAAATACTGCGAAGTTCAGCTTCACAGATAAGAACGATCATAGCGGAGAAAAAGAAACGAAACCTGTAACCGTAACTCCTCCATCAGAACCAGGTGTTGATAAGAAAATCAACGAAACACTGACAGAGGCAACAATCGGTGCGGAAACCGACTTTACTTATAATATCAAAGCGAAATTGCCAAATGATATTACAACGTACAAGTCCTTCGTTGTAACAGATACCTTGGATGAGAACTTGACTCCAGGTCAAGCTGAAATCAAGGGAGCGGCAGCGAAATTCTTCGATGTAACAGTTCAAGGTCAAACCGTGACTGCAACGATGAAGGATTTTGCGAATGCGGGTGACTACGGTAACCAAGAAGTAGAACTCGTGATTCATGCCAAAGTGAAGAAAGGTTCAACTGTTCCATCTATTGAGAACAAAGCTAAGATTACTTACACCAACAAGAATGACCAACAAGGTGAGAAAGAAACCAAGCCGGTCACTGTTACACCACCATCAATCACGAAGAAGGTGAATGGTCAGGAACACGCAGATCTTGGTAAGTTATCAGAAATCTTTACTTATACGATTGACTCAACGGTTCCACATGTGGCAGATAGCTTCACCATTTCAGATGATATCGTCAAAGAATTGGCATTTGAAGGAGAAGCAACGGTCACTGTTGATGACCAAGCTGTTCAAGACCTCACTGTAACAACAGAAGGTCAACGTTTGACGGTCACATTTGGTAAAGAGCAAGTGAAACAATATGCTGGTAAAGCTGTACAAGTTTCATTTAAGGCTAAGGTGAAGGAAGGCATTACCTTTGATGCACTCTTAGCGGCTTATCCAAATGAATCAAAAGACAAGCCGGTAGTACCAAATACTGCTAGCTACATCATTAATGATAATCCTGATTCTAAGAAAGAATCAAAACCAGTTACCGTTACACCACCACCAACCACTACTCCAGAGCTTAAGAAGGAAGTAAACGGAGCAGAACGTTATGATCTTGCAAAACGTAATGAAGAGTTTACTTATACTTTGAAAACAACAATGCCTGCCAGCGCAACTGTGTTTGAGATGACAGACGAGTTGAAAGAAGTTCTAGAATTTGTTGGTGAGAATGCTTCAGCCACTGTTAAACTTGATGGTGAGGATGCAGGATCTAAGGCGACAGTAACAATTTCTGGCCAAGTGATCAAAGTTGCCTTTACAGAAGCTTCTGTAAAAGCAGATGCTGGTAAGTCTATTGAAGTGAATTTCAAGGCTAAGATTAGAGATAATGCCAACTTATCAGCTTATGTGAATAAAGATGGTAAGACAGAGATTCCGAATAAGGCTTCTTATGATATTGATCATAATCCAAAATACCGCAAGGACTCTAACGAAGTCCCAGTAACGCCACCAACACCAGAAGAGCCAGAGATCAAGAAAGATGTGAATGGCAAAGAATCAGCAACACTTGCGAAACGTGATGAAGTCTTCACTTATAATGTGAAAACAAGTGTAGCGCAAGATGCGACAGCCTTCTCAGTCACAGATACCCTAGTGGACGTTCTTGAATTCGCAGGAACTTCAAGTGCTAAATTGAATGGTCAAGCTCTTGATGCAAGTCAAATCAAGGTAGAAGGTCAAACGATTACCTTGACCCTTACAGAAGACCAAGTGAAAGCCAATGGCGGTCAAGCAGTTGAATTGACGTTCGACGCCAAGATCAAAACCGGCGCAAACTTGTCTGCATATGTGAAGGAAGACGGCCGTACACAGATTCCGAATAAGGCTTCTTATGATGCAAGCTTCCCACACAAACCAGGTGTGCACAAGGATTCCAATGAAGTCCCAGTAACGCCACCAACACCAGACGAGCCAGAGATCAAGAAAGATGTGAATGGCAAAGAATCAGCAACACTTGCGAAACGTGATGAAGCCTTCACTTACAACGTGAAAACAAGCGTAGCGCAAGATGCTACAGCCTTCAGCGTAACCGATAAGATCGAAGATGTTCTTGAATTCGCGGGAACTTCACGTGCTAAATTTAATCGCAACGCCCTTGATGCATGTCAACTCCAGCTAGAAGACAAA
>CABTWF010000042.1:0-12283 GCA_902488495.1 uncultured Streptococcus sp.
ACGGCCTACGGTTACCTCTACAAGCAGGCCAATGACATCATCCGTCGTGACCTTGAAAACTTCACCAACATCATCGCTGATAAGGCTAAGGAGCACAAGTTCACCATCATGATGGGGCGTACTCACGGTGTGCATGCGGAACCTACAACCTTTGGTCTTAAATTGGCGACTTGGTACAGTGAAATGAAGCGGAACATCGAGCGTTTCGAGCATGCGGCTGTTGGTGTGGAAGCTGGTAAGATTTCTGGTGCGGTTGGGAACTTTGCCAACATCCCACCATTTGTAGAGCAATATGTCTGCGACAAATTGGGTATCCGTGCTCAAGAAATTTCTACACAAGTCCTTCCTCGTGACCTTCACGCTGAGTACTTTGCAGTTCTTGCTAGCATCGCGACTTCCATCGAGCGTATGGCAACGGAGATCCGTGGTCTTCAAAAATCTGAACAGCGTGAAGTCGAAGAGTTCTTTGCTAAAGGTCAAAAAGGCTCTTCAGCAATGCCTCACAAACGCAATCCTATCGGTTCTGAAAATATGACAGGTCTTGCGCGTGTTATCCGTGGTCACATGGTGACAGCTTATGAGAACGTAGCTCTTTGGCACGAACGCGATATTTCCCACTCATCAGCTGAGCGTATCATCACACCAGATACAACTATTTTGATCGACTACATGCTCAACCGTTTTGGGAATATCGTCAAAAACTTGACGGTCTTCCCAGAAAACATGATCCGCAACATGAACTCAACTTTTGGTCTTATCTTTAGCCAACGTGCTATGTTGACCTTGATTGGGAAAGGCATGACTCGTGAGCAAGCCTATGACTTGGTGCAACCAAAAACAGCCTACTCTTGGGATAACCAAGTAGACTTTAAACCGCTTCTCGAAGCAGATCCAGAAGTAACCTCACGTCTGACTCAAGAGGAAATCGACGAAATCTTCAACCCAGCATACTACACCAAACGAGTAGAGGATATCTTTGAACGTATCGGACTTGGTGACTAATCATAACAAAAAGCGAGATTCAATCTCGCTTTTTTGTATTCTTGTCGAAGAGGTTTAATCTTCTTTTCTCTTAGTCAGTCCGTAGGCTGCTAGTGTGGCCATGAGTCCTGCTGCGACCAAGCCTGCAGAGTCTTGACTTCCTGTTGCAGGGAGTTGTTTTTCATCTGCTTTGACAGTAGTTGGTGCAGTTTGCTCAGCTTTTTCAACGGCAGTGCCGACTTCAACGATTTGAGTGACGGCTTCCTGTGTCACCACGCTATTGACAAGAGTTCTTTCTTCTTTGCCATCAGCAGTAGTGCTCACAGAGTAGAAGGCAGTACGGTGGCCGTTAGCTCCTTTAGTAACAACTTGTGTTTGTCCTTTTGGCAATTGAGGATTTTCACGTGTCACAGTAGTGAACGGAATATCTTCCTCTTGGATATCCAGCCTTGGTTTCGCTTCGGCAGCTGGAGCAAGGCCACTTTCATCTCCTTTGTGAGTAATAGGGGCGCCGATTTCAACCACTTGGGTCACAGGTTCTTTGGTCACTTGGCTATCTAGAACCGTTTCTGTTTGTTTTCCATTTTCAGTAAGGACAGAGATGTAATGAGTACGTTCGCCCTCTACACCTGGTGTGATGATCTTTTCCTGACCGGCTGGGAGGTTCGGATTTTCCTTCTTGATAACTTCAAATGGAATCTTTTCTGCTCTTGTGATGAGTTCCGGTTTGGTTTCAACATTGGCAGCTAGTTCATTTTCATCAAGGCTTCCTGAGTGGGTTGCTGCTGGTTTGAGGCCTAGGTGGGCTGCCTTGAGTTTGGCTACGAGAGCGTCTAACTCGGCTTGTTTGTTACGGTTGAGGTTGTAGTTGAGAGCTTCTTTCGTTGCATTTAGGGCCTCCAAGCTTTCCTTGCTGTATCCATCCAAGTTTGCAGGGATTTGAGCAAGTTCCTCACGGAGGGCATTGTAGTTAGCGCGGAAGTAGTCTTTATTATTGTCTGCAAAGGCAGTCATGAGTTCAAAGATTTCTTCTTCCTTGTACTCAGCACTTGGTCTGTCTGCCCAGATAGCAAGCATGCTTCCGACGGTTGGAAGGTCTACCTCAGGATATTTGGTAGATGCAAGCTGGTTAAATGGTACTTTGCCAGAGTTTTCAAGTGCTTTTGATAGTGGGTAAGCTTCATCTGGTTTGTGATTACCTAGCACGTAGTACCAGTCTCCGTTGGTGTTGAGGAGTTTGTAACCTTTGCTTGCTAGGTACTGAGGCGTTGCAAGGTTGTAACCCCACCATCCCTTAGACCAGTAAGAGATGATGACATCCTTGTCAAACTCAACATCATCCTTGTCTTCGTAGTAGAAACCATCGTTGAAGGCCATTGGTTGAAGGCCTCTTTCTTTGGCCATGGCAGCAAGAGTGTTAGAGTACTCAGCAAACTTACCATAGAGATTGTAGTATTTTAGATAATACCAGCCTTGCGCGTTGGTGGCATCATTGGCATATTCGTCTGTACCGTAGTTGAAGATCTTTGTCTTGCCTGCAAAGAAGTCCATGTACTTGCCGATGAGGGCTTTGACAAAGTTCATGGCCTCTTCGTTTTCAAGGTCCATGGTTGTTTTGGAGACCTTGTCAAAGTTGGCTTGAGGATTCTTGATTCCAAGTTTTTCCATAGCGACGAGCATGGCATCCATGTGACCTGGGCTGTTGATCGCTGGGATGAGTCCGAGGCCTTTTGATTTTGCGTACTCGATCAATTCAGTGATTTCAGCTTGACTAAGAGTGGTTCCGTTTGGATCATCGTAGTAAGCTTTTGTTCCTTCGATGATGGCCTTTTTGACATCGTCACTTGCATAAGTTTTGCCGTTAGCTGTGATGGTCATGTCATCAAGGAGGAAGCGAAGTCCATCATTTCCTAGGAGAAGATGCACATCAGAGTAGCCGAGTTCGCTCGCCTTGTCTACGATGCGTTTGAGTTGGTCGAGCGTGAAGTACTTACGTCCGGCATCGATGGAGATTACCTTGTTCTTGGCAAGTTTTTCAACTTCACGTTTCGCGTCTTCTTCTTTTTGAGCTTCTGGTGTGAAGGTCAAATTGCTGACAGCTTCTTGGAGTTTCGCGATTGCTTGGTCAATGGTGTCTTGTTGGGCACGGCTGAGGTTGCTATCGAGTGAGCGAATGGCTTTTTCAGCTTCTTTGACAGCTGCGACACTTTCTGCAGTATAGCGGTTAAGGTCTGTTGGGACTTCTTTCAGGGCTTGCTCAGCAGACTCATAGTCAGCTGCGAAGTATTCAGCATTGGCATTTGCGAAGCTACGCATGAGTTTGAAGAGGCGTGATGGTGAATAGCGTGCAGATGGGGTGTCCGCCCAAGCAGCTACCATACCACCGATGAATGGGATAGTAGCCCCATCAGATTTTGGTACAGAAGTGATTGGAGTGTTCTTGATACCATTGAGTCCTTGGTCAAGGTTGTACCATCCTTGGCCATCGGCATTTCGTCCGAGGACGTAGTACCAAGCATCGTTGGTATTAAGGATTTGGTGGCCTTTTTCAACTAGAAGTTTAGAAGAAGCGACGTCGTATCCGCCCCATCCACCAGTCCACATAGAAACGATGATGTCTTTGTCAAAGGTTCCAAAACTAGTGTCGCTATTGTAGTAGATACCGTCGTTAAAAGCCATTGGTTTGAGGCCGTGAGATTTGACGATGCGAGCAAGGTCATTAGCGTAGGCGATAAATTTATCATAACCCTTGTCTGGGAATTCATCTTCTGGATACCATTTATAGGCTTGAAGAACGCTCCAGCCTTTGGCATCTGTAGCATCATTGGCGTACTCGTCTAGTCCGATGTTGAAGATGTCAGATTTGCCAGCAAAGTATGCAGCATACTTGTCGATCAGGGCTTTGGTAAACTCAACAGCTTCTTTGTTATCAAGGTCAACGGTACGAGCAGATTCCTTACCAAAGTAGTTGAAGTTCGGTTTTTGGATGCCTAGTTCTTTCATGGCATGCAAAATCGCATCCATGTGACCAGGGCTGTTTACAGTTGGGATGAGACCAATGCCTTTGTTTTTAGCATAGTTGATCAAGTCCGTCATTTGACTCTCTGTCAAATGGTTGCCGTTTGGATCCTTGTAGTAGGCATTGGTTCCGTTTTCGAGTGCACGTTTGACATCATCGCTTGCATAGGTTTTGCCATTGGCTTTGATCGTCATGTCGTCCAGCATGAAACGCATGCCATCATTTCCAACTAGTAAATGAAGATCAGTATAACCATAGTGTTTAGCTTTGTCGATGATTTCTTTGAGTTGCTCAGGCGAGAAGTACTTGCGTCCAGCATCAATTGAGATCATTTTTCGTTTAGCCAGTTTTTCATTTACCTGAGCTGCTCGTTCCGTACTAGGAGTGGCTACTGCAGGTGTGGTTACTGCAGGTGTGGCTGCTTCATTTTTCTTTTCTGAAGGAGAGTTTTCTGCAGGAACTTCAGTTGGAGCAGGACTTTCTTTCTCAGTAGTCGGAGTAGGACTAGCATTTTCTGTCACAGCTGGTGCAGTTGTTTCTTCCGTTTTTGGAGCAACTGTATGAGGAGCCTCCGTGTCTTCTTTGATCTCCTCTTTTACAGGTTCTTCAGCCTTTTCTTCCAGTTTTTCTGGGGCCTTGGACTCTCCAGCCTCATTGGGTGTTTGCGGACTCTCCTGGACAGTTTGAACTGTTTCCCCAGCTGTTGGAGTCGGAGTAATCCCGTCGGCAGCTGCGACTTGTGCGCTAAAAGCAAATCCTATAAGTACAGAAGCTGCTCCAACTGCGTATTTACGGATGGAGAAGCGCTGTTTCTTTTCTAGTTTCATGACAAAACCTCCTTGTTATTATCATATATGATAGCGTTTACATAAAACCAATTTTATTTTATTATCTAAGGGGTAAAATGTCAAGTGGGTTTATATAAGAACTATAATAAATGGAGGAAAACATAAGATTTAGGAGAAAATTGCCAATAAAAGATAAAGATAGAAGGAAAAACGAAGCAAGTATTTAACTTGTTTTTAGTAAAAATGCTACTAATTAAATAAGAGCCCTTCATAGTGTTTTCACAATTTCTTTCTCGTGCTATAATGAATACAGAAAAAGCCTGAGCTAGGCTCAGGCTTTTTCTTAATGACCTCGGTTACATGAGATGAATTTGATTTTGTAGTAGTCTGCTCGCTTATAAGTTTCACTATAGGCAAGGACTTGGCCAGTGGCCTCAAGTTTTGTAGTCTTCGTTTGGAAGACAGTTGGGAATTGTGTATCGATTCCGAGTACAGAAGCAGCATGCTCTGGAGTTGGGAATGCGATTTCGTTGATTTCCTCAAAATGTTCATCACTCATGTGAATGCGGTAATCCAATTTGAAACGTGTATAGATAGAGCTATAATAGTCAAGATTTGGATAGTTGGCATTGATGTATTGCTCAGGAATATAAGATGTGTGGTAGATGTATGTCACGTCGTTTGTCTGACGAATACGTTCAATCTTATAGTAGAATTGATCTCCACGTAGTCCAAGTTTATCTAAATATTCAAGTTTGTTTCCGCGCTCGATAGAAAGGACAGTAACTTTATCGTCTTTTGTTTCAAAGATTTCGACATCTGAAAACTCAACGAGTTTGTGCTTGCGGGCACGTGAAACGAAAGTACCTTTACCTTGTTGGCGGACAATGTAGCCGTCTTTAGCAAGGTCGTTCAAGGCACGAACAACTGTGATTGAACTCACATCGTACATCGCGATCAATTCGGCTTCTGTATAAAATTTATCTCCACTTGCAAATTGACCAGAGATGATTTTATTTTTTAATTCATCTTTAATATATTGGTATTTAGGAATAGCCATAAATTTCACCTCGATTCTCTTTCTCCAATTTTGATTTTACCACAAATATAGAGAAAAGAGTAGTATTAAGGTCAAAAAATTAAAATAATAGACTAAAAATGTTATTTTACATGTAAAAAAATTCATTTGATGTTCTTGTGAATTATCATACATAAAAAGATCGTTTTCATGCTATTTTTAGATAATTTCGGTAAACGGTAAGTAAAAAAATAGAAAAATTTTAAATAATTTTCTAAAACCTATTGACAAATGCAAAAGATTTGATTATAGTTAATATTATAATAAATGAAAGCGCAAACTTAATTCGTCAGAGGTAATAACATGACCAGATTTAAAATTGAGGACGATTTCTATTTAGACGGAAAACCGTTCAAGATTTTGTCCGGCGCCATTCATTATTTTAGGATTCCAGCAGAGGATTGGTATCATTCTCTCTATAACTTAAAGGCGCTTGGCTTTAATACAGTCGAGACCTATGTGGCTTGGAATTTACACGAACCTGTTGAAGGGGAGTTTGATTTTGAAGGTGCCAGAAATTTGGAGAGATTTCTTCAAATTGCACAAGATCTAGGTCTCTATGCCATTGTACGCCCGTCTCCATTTATCTGTGCGGAATGGGAATTTGGTGGCTTGCCGGCTTGGCTCTTGACAAAGGACATGCGAATTCGCTCGTCCGACCCGGCCTACATCGAGGCTGTTGCTCGCTATTATGACCAATTATTGCCAAGGCTTGTGCCTCGCTTGTTGGATAATGGTGGAAACATTCTTATGATGCAAGTCGAAAATGAATATGGCTCTTATGGAGAAGATAAGTCTTATCTACGAGCAATTCGGAAATTGATGGAAGATCGAGGGATTGATTGCCCACTCTTTACTTCAGATGGCCCATGGAGGGCTACTCTGAAAGCCGGAACCTTGATCGAAGACGATCTCTTTGTGACAGGAAACTTCGGTTCTAAAGCTCCGTACAACTTTTCACAGATGCAGGAATTCTTTGATGAGCATGGCAAGAAATGGCCCCTCATGTGTATGGAATTCTGGGATGGTTGGTTCAACCGTTGGAAAGAACCCATCATCACTCGTGATCCTAAAGAATTGGCAGAAGCTGTTCGAGAGGTATTGGAGCAAGGCTCTATCAACCTTTACATGTTCCATGGAGGGACAAACTTTGGTTTCATGAATGGTTGCTCGGCTCGAGGGACTCTGGATTTGCCACAAGTCACATCTTATGACTATGATGCCCTTCTCGATGAAGAAGGAAATCCAACTGCTAAATACTTAGCAGTCAAGAAGATGATGGCAACCCACTTCCCAGAGTATCCACAGTTGGAACCACTCTATAAGGAAAGCATGGAGATAGGGTCCATTCCATTGGTCGAAAAAGTTTCCTTGTTTGAAACTCTGGATAGTCTCTCTAGTCCTACTGAGAGCCTCTATCCAAAAGCGATGGAAGAACTTGGTCAAAGTTATGGCTACCTTCTCTACCGCAATGAGGCAAGTTGGGATGCAGAAGAAGAACGTCTCCGTATCATCGATGGACGTGACCGAGCTCAACTCTTTGTAGATGGTCAATGGATTGCTACTCAATACCAGACAGAGATTGGTGAAGATATCTACTGTCAGGGCAACCGAGAAGGCTTTTCAGAGATTGACATCTTGATTGAAAATATGGGGCGTGTCAACTACGGACATAAGTTCTTGGCAGATACGCAACGTAAAGGAATTCGTACAGGTGTCTGCAAGGATCTACATTTCTTACTGAATTGGAAACAATATCCACTGCCACTGGATAATCCTGAGAAGATTGATTTTTCAAAAGGATGGACAGAAGGACAACCAGCCTTTTACGCTTTCGACTTTACTGTTGAAGAGCCGAAGGATACCTACTTAGACTTGTCTGAGTTTGGTAAGGGAGTTGCCTTTGTCAACGGGCGTCACTTAGGACGTTTCTGGAACGTCGGCCCGACCCTCTCACTTTATATCCCTCATAGCTATCTCAAGGAAGGTGCTAACCGCATCATCATCTTTGAAACTGAGGGCGAATATAAAGAAGAGATTCATTTAACTCGTAAACCTACACTAAAACACATAAAGGGGGAAAACTTATGACAATTGTAGGATGCCGTATCGATGGACGTTTGATCCACGGTCAAGTAGCCAATCTTTGGGCTGGAAAACTAAATGTTTCACGCATTATGGTTGTAGACGACGAAGTTGTTAACAACGATATTGAAAAGAGTGGTTTGAAACTTGCGACACCACCAGGTGTGAAACTCAGTATCTTGCCAGTTGAGAAAGCAGCAGTAAATATCCTTGCTGGTAAATACGATAGCCAACGTCTCTTTATCGTTGCACGTAAACCAGACCGTTTCCTTGGTTTGGTCGAAGCAGGTGTTCCGCTTGAAACACTCAACGTTGGCAATATGTCTCAAACACCAGAAACTCGCTCTATCACACGTTCTATCAACGTGGTAGACAAGGATGTGGAAGATTTCCACAAACTAGCAGAAAAAGGTGTGAAACTCACTGCTCAAATGGTTCCAAATGATCCAGTTTCAGACTTTTTGAGCTTATTAAAATAGGAAAAAATTTTTAGGAGGTCATTGTTATGATACAACCGTGGCAAATTTTACTTCTCACTTTGTACTCAGCTTATCAAATCTGTGATGAGTTGACAATCGTTTCATCTGCAGGTTCCCCTGTATTCGCTGGTTTCATTACTGGTTTGATCATGGGAGATGTGACAACTGGTTTGTTTATCGGTGGTAGCTTGCAGTTGTTCGTTCTCGGGGTTGGTACCTTTGGTGGTGCTTCTCGTATCGACGCAACTTCTGGTGCGGTTCTTGCAACAGCATTCTCTATCTCTCAAGGTATTGATACAGACCTTGCGATTACAACAATCGCTGTACCAGTAGCAGCACTTTTGACATACTTCGACGTTCTTGGACGTATGACAACTACTTTCTTTGCACACCGTATTGATGCTGCGATCGAACGCTTTGACTACAAAGGTATCGAACGCAACTACCTACTTGGTGCGCTTCCATGGGCTCTTTCTCGTGCCCTTCCAGTGTTCTTTGCTCTTGCTTTTGGTGGTGCTTTCGTACAATCAGTAGTAGACCTTGTTAAAGAATACCAATGGGTTGCAGACGGTTTGACACTTGCAGGTCGTATGCTTCCAGGTCTTGGATTTGCAATCTTGCTTCGTTACCTTCCAGTTAAACGTAACCTTCACTACCTTGCAATGGGATTCGGTTTGACAGCTATGTTGACTGTTCTTTACTCATATGTAACAGGTCTTGGTGGAGCTGTTGCGGGTATCCTTGGTACTCTTCCTGCTGATGTTGCTGAAAAGATTGGCTTTGCTAACAACTTCAAAGGTTTGTCTATGATCGGTATCTCTATCGTAGGTATCTTCCTTGCAGTTGTTCACTTTAAGAACAGCCAAAAAGTAGCTGTAGCAGCACCTTCTACACCATCAGAAAGTGGGGAAATCGAAGATGACGAATTCTAATTACAAACTTACAAAAGAAGATTTTAATCAAATCAACAAACGTAGCTTGTTTACTTTCCAATTAGGTTGGAACTACGAACGTATGCAAGCTTCTGGTTACCTTTACATGATCTTGCCTCAATTGCGTAAAATGTATGGGGATGGAACTCCTGAATTGAAAGAAATGATGAAAGTTCATACTCAATTCTTCAATACTTCACCATTCTTCCACACTATTATCGCTGGTTTTGACCTTGCCATGGAAGAAAAAGATGGTGTGGGTTCAAAAGATGCCGTTAACGGTATCAAGACAGGTTTGATGGGACCATTCGCTCCTCTTGGAGATACAATCTTTGGTTCACTTGTACCTGCTATCATGGGATCTATCGCAGCAACTATGGCTATCGCTGGCCAACCATGGGGTATCTTCCTTTGGATCGCAGTTGCAGTTGCTTATGACATCTTCCGTTGGAAACAATTGGAATTTGCCTACAAAGAAGGGGTTAACCTTATCAACAACATGCAAAGTACCTTGACAGCTTTGATTGACGCTGCATCTGTACTTGGTGTCTTCATGATGGGTGCTCTTGTAGCAACAATGATCAACTTTGAGATTTCTTACAAATTGCCAATCGGTGAAAAGATGATTGACTTCCAAGACATCTTGAACTCAATCTTCCCACGCTTGCTTCCAGCAATCTTTACTGCCTTTATCTTCTGGTTGCTTGGTAAGAAAGGTATGAACTCTACTAAAGCGATCGGTATCATTATCGTTCTTGCAGTAGGTCTTTCATTCATCGGTAAATTCTTGCTTGGAATGGGCGCATAATTTATGAGTAAATCATTAATTTTGGTGAGTCATGGTCGTTTCTGTGAAGAACTTAAAGGTAGCACAGAAATGATCATGGGTCCACAGGACAACATTCATGCAGTGGCTCTTCTTCCAGAAGATGGTCCAGAAGAATTTACTGCAAAATTTGAAGCTGCTATCGAAGGGTTGGATGATTTCCTAGTCTTTGCGGACCTTCTCGGCGGAACACCTTGTAACGTGGTAAGCCGTTTGATTATGGAAGGCCGCGACATTGAACTCTACGCAGGGATGAATCTTCCAATGGTGATTGAATTTATCAATGCAAGCCTTACAGGTGCAGATGCGGATTATAAGAGCCGTGCTGCAGAAAGCATCGTAAAAGTCAATGATTTGTTAGCGGGCTTCGATGATGACGAAGATGAATAAGATGTGACTTAGAGCATCTTATATAGAATATACATGGGAATGGGAGTCACTCCCATTCCCATATTTTCAATAGGAATGAAACAACAATAGATTAGAGGAACTCTATGCTAAATTACACAAAAGAAGAATTACTTGAACTGGGTGCAGAAATCACGACTCGTGAAATCTACCAACAGCCTGATGTATGGAAAGAGGCTTTTGAAGCTTATCAAGCGAAACGAGAAGAAATTGCAGCCTTCCTACAAGGAATTGCTGATAAACATGACTATATCAAGGTCATCTTGACGGGTGCTGGTACTTCTGCTTATGTGGGAGATACCTTGGTACCATACTTTAAGGAAGTCTATGATGAACGCAAATGGAATTTCAATGCTATTGCGACAACAGATATCGTTGCCAATCCAGAAACTTATTTGAAAAAAGATGTGGCGACTGTCCTTGTTTCCTTTGCTCGTAGTGGGAATTCACCTGAAAGTGTGGCGACGGTTGATTTGGCCAAAGCCTTGGTTGATGACCTCTATCAAGTGACCATTACATGTGCTGCAGATGGTAAATTGGCTCTTCAAGCTCATGGCGATGAGCGCAATCTTTTGCTCTTGCAACCAGCTGCCTCTAATGATGCTGGATTTGCTATGACTTCTAGCTTTACATCTATGATGTTGACAGCACTCTTGGTTTTTGATCCTACAGAATTTGCTGTGAAAGCTGAACGTTTTGAAGTTGTGTCTAGTCTTGCCCGTAAAGTTCTAGACAATGCAGAAGATGTCAAAGAGCTGGTTGACCTTGACTTTAACCGTGTTATCTACCTGGGCGCTGGTCCTTTCTTTGGACTTGCTCATGAAGCTCAGCTCAAGATTTTGGAACTAACAGCTGGTCAGGTGGCGACTATGTATGAAAGCCCAGTCGGCTTCCGTCACGGTCCAAAATCTCTTATCAACGAAGATACAGTTGTTTTGATCTTTGGTACAACGACAGACTACACTCGCAAGTACGATTTGGACTTGGTTCGTGAAGTGGCTGGTGATCAGATTGCTCGTCGTGTTGTTCTCTTGAGTGATCAAGCCTTTGGTCTTGAGAATGTCAAAGAAGTAGCCCTTGGTTGTGGCGGAGTCTTGAATGATATTTACCGTGTCTTCCCTTACATCGTATATGCTCAACTCTTTGCCCTATTGACTTCACTCAAGGTGAAAAATAAACCAGATACACCGTCTCCTACAGGTACCGTAAACCGTGTGGTACAAGGTGTGATCATTCATGACTATCAAAAGTAAGGAAGTGTCTATGAGTAAATTACAATTAAGTCCCCAAAAAGTAGCTTGCTTGAAAAAACTCTCTGACGAGAACGGCATTATCTCAGCTCTTGCCTTTGACCAACGTGGTGCTTTGAAACGCCTTATGGCTCAATACCAAACAGAAGAGCCAACAGTTGCTCAAATGGAAGAACTCAAAGTCTTGGTTGCAGATGAATTGACAAAATACGCATCATCTATGCTCCTTGACCCTGAGTATGGACTTCCAGCTACTAAAGAGCTTGATGCTAATGCTGGTCTTCTCCTTGCTTATGAGAAAACGGGTTATGACACAACTAGCACTAAACGCTTGCCTGACTGCTTAGATGTTTGGTCTGCCAAACGCATCAAGGAACAAGGTGCAGATGCTGTTAAGTTCTTGCTTTACTATGATGTAGACAGTTCTGACGAACTCA
>CABTWF010000043.1:0-11659 GCA_902488495.1 uncultured Streptococcus sp.
ATTGTACCAGCTTGGAAGTCAGGGTTTTCAAATACACCCATAGGTCCGTTCCATACAACTGTTTTTGCACCAGTCAAAGCTTCGTCAAATTTAGCGATAGATTTAGGACCGATATCCAAACCAAGGAAGCCTGGGTCTACTGCTTCACCTTCAGTGTCTTTCACTTCAGTGTAGTCAGCAAATGCGTTTGCTTCTTTTGAGTCAACTGGCAAGATCAATTTGCCGTTTGCTTTTTCAAGAAGAGCTTTCGCAACATCCAATTTATCTTCTTCTACAAGTGAGTTACCGATTTCGATACCTTGAGCTTTGTAGAATGTGTAAGTCATCCCACCACCGATAAGCACTTTATCAGCTTTTTCAAGCAAGTTTTCGATAACACCAATCTTGTCAGATACTTTTGAACCACCAAGGATCGCTACGAATGGACGTTCTGGAGCTTCAACTGCTTCTTGGATGTAGGCAATTTCGTTTTCAAGAAGGAAACCAGCAACTGCTTTTTCAACGTTTGCTGAGATACCAACGTTAGATGCGTGTGCACGGTGAGCAGTACCGAATGCATCGTTTACGAAGATACCATCTCCAAGTGAAGCCCAGTATTTACCAAGTTCAGAATCGTTTTTAGATTCTTTCTTGCCGTCAACATCTTCGAAACGAGTGTTTTCAACCAAGAGAACTTGTCCATCTTCAAGAGCGTTAACAGCGGCTTCCAATTCAGCACCACGTGTAACACCTGGGATAAATTTAACTTCTTGTCCCAATTTAGTAGCCAAGTCAGCAGCTACAGGAGCAAGTGATTTACCTTCTTTGTCTGCTTCTTCTTTTACACGTCCAAGGTGAGAGAAGAGGATTGCACGTCCACCTTGTTCAAGGATGTACTTGATAGTTGGAAGAGCTGCAGTGATACGGTTGTCATTGGTAATCACGCCATCTTTAACAGGTACGTTGAAGTCAACACGAACGAGAACTTTTTTCCCTTTCAAGTCAACGTCTTTAACAGTCAATTTTGCCATTAGATATGACTCCTTCTTTTTTTATACGTGTTAATTATATCACAAAATCCGCAAAAGAGATAGAAAAACCCTAAACTTTTCTTGTTCATTCTTGCAACTGAAACTACTTTTTTTAAAATTAAAACTAGAAAGACCTCATAAAATAAGTAATTAAAACAAGGCCTGACTAATTTACAGTCAAGCCTTGTTTTTTAATTTTCATGAGAAAATCCAAAATTCGTAAATCCGATTAGTCTTCTTTCTTCTTTCTAGCAAGCAAGCCATAGCCGCTCATTACTCCGAGGAGTCCCAGCACTACTAGACCAGCATCTCTTGTCGCTCCCGTATTTGGAAGTGCTTTACTTGCTTTTTCAACTTTTGCTGGTGCTGCTGAAAGCGCTTGATCCCTTGTTTGTGAGACTTGCTCCTCTTTCGTTCCTACTTCAACAATTTCTGGAAGAGCTTCCTTGAGAACCTCAGTGGAATGAAGGGTGCGTTTGCCCTGAGCATCAACTTCTACAAAGCGACGAACTTGGCCTTCAACTCCTGCTTGAACTAGCTGACGTTGTCCTTTGAGAAGGGCTGCATTTAGTCGTTCTTGATGTTCGAAGAAAACTGTCCCCTCTTCAATTTCCAGTTTCGGAGTTTCTAGAACTAAATCTTTCACACCTTCAGCTGGTTGGTTGCTTGATAGAACTTTTGTACCAACTTCGGTGATTTCTGGGATTGATTCCTTGACTACCTCAGTCGAACGAAGAGTGCGTTTGCCTTGGCTATCTACTTCTACAAAGTGGCGAACTTGACCTTCAACTCCAGCTTGCACAACACGGCGTTGTCCTTTGAGAAATTCGGAGTTTGGTCGCTCCTGACGTTCATAAGCTGTTGTTTCAGTTTCAATAACTAGTTCAGGGAGGGCCTCAACCGTCGGGGCCACTTCATTTGGATCCATGCTACCAACATGATGGCTTTCTTCTGCAGGTACTAATTTCTTATTCAACTTTTCTTTCATGTCCGCAAAAGCTTGTGGAGTTGGTGTTTGTGAAGACAACAAAGCTTCAGCTTGGGCAATCAACTCATTTTGAGAATCTTTTTCACGAACGGATTCGAGCAAGCCTTCCAATTCTTCTCTAGCAGTCTGATAACGTTGATTTCCATCCAAGGCTGTCCCTGCTTGTTTCAACTCATTCAAAGCTTTGTTGACCTCTTCTTGACTAGCATCATGGTTTTCTGCAACAGCTTTCGCTGCATTGAGCTTCTCTACTAGTACAGCTTGTTTGTCCTCACTTGAGAAGGTATAGGCAAGGGTTGACTGGCGACCTTGGGCAGCAGTGATTTCTTGTTTGAGGTATTCATCGTTGACAGCTGCTTTTGGAGAAACCAAGATATCAAACTCAGCTGTGTGTCCCTTGTAATGCAAGGTCAAGGTCTGACGACCAGTCTTTTGAGCATCGTAGCCCGTAATTTCAACATCTTTATCAGTAAAGCTGTGAACCTCTTCTGTCTCATCATCATAGAGAACTCCAAAGCGCCCTTCTGCAAGATCCAGTTGATCTCCTACTAGATAATCCGTTTTCGGTTTCTGAGTAATGTACAAACCTGCTACTTCTTTTGGTTTTCCTTCATCTTGACCTGTCACTTGTACCTTCAAGTCACCGCTTACTGAAAGTCCAAGATAGCTAACTGTGAGCTTTTGTTCCCCTTTTTGATGAGCGTCGTATCCAGATACCGTCACACCTGAGTGAGTAAGGTTAATCAGCTCGTCGGCTTGTTCCCCTTCGTATTGAACACGGAGGGTTCCGCCTCTGAGGTCAAGTTTTTCTCCCTCTTTGTAAACCGTCTTCTTAGGTCCTTTTTCAAGGATAACTGCAGCAATCTTTCTTTCATCCTGCGGAATCGCTACAGCCAAGGTGTTACTGATTTCTTTGCCAGGTAGTTGGGTACGATAATAGAGGAGATTTGGTTGCTTGTCAAAGGCCAATGGTGCTGTTGCCAGGTCGCCACCAGTTTCAGTCTTCAAGGTTGCAATTGGTGTTTGTGAATCTGCCTTGTCGTAAACGGTGATGGTTGCGCCTGCTGGAACATCAGAGAAGCCTAGTTGAACTTGGTGGTTTCCAAGTGAACGAGCAGCTACCTTAGCCATTGGAATATTTTGACTTTCTGTGTCCAAGGTTTCGTACATCTTCCAGTTGTAGATACGAATGGCCTTCCAAGGTGTTCCGTTATCAGATGTAATGACATGCAAACGCCAGTCTTGCGCGGTGATTGGTTTGTCAAGAGTGATATCTGTCACGTGCGCTTTATTGCCACGGACTTCCTTAGCTAGTTTCCACTCGCCATCTGTATCCTTGTAATAAAGATCAAAGTCCTTGGTGTTCATCAAACCATCGTTAACAGACTCACCACCAGCTCCTGCATGATCCATTACCCATCTGACAACACGACGTGGTTGAGTCAAACGAATATCGACACTACCGCTCAATTGTCCTGAAGACCACTTGTCTGACAGACTTGTAATCGTACCGTTCAACATGCCTTCGATGCCTTCCCCGCCTTCAGTATTCGGGAAAGTGCTACCAATAACCGTTGCCCCTGGAACAATATTTTCAGCCAAAGGTCTTGGGAGAGTTGTATCCTGAACAGTCATCCCCCAGTTAAAGAATGCTGTCGCCGCCTCAGAACGGAGTCCATTTTTACCAACTGCAACGACTTTCAGTTCCTGAGTCGTACCAGTCGCATTAGCAGAACGGCTAACTTTTGGCAAGTAGATGGTTGAAGCAGATGAACCTGTCAACAAACGCCAGATATCTCCATCTTTTTCGTAGACTTCATAGAAATCTGCATCTTGGTTACCCGAAAATTGAACCACTGCTTCAGCTTCTTGGGCATTCTTAAGAGATTGCTTCACTACAGAAAGACCTGTCGGCGCTTGTGGTGCTTGGTGATTGTCTGAAATTGTTAATTGACCTAGGTTGAACTGATAATCTTTTACAGCCCCTTCATGTTCGAAGAAGAGTTTGATTGCATAGATGGTTTTACCTGCTAGTGAGCTGAGGTCAAATTCTTCATTCTTCCAGTCATCAGAGAGAGTCAGTTCTTTCCATGCAGCTGCATCCTCAAATTTGTAGTCTGGAGTCGTAGAGAAGGCCATATAAACTTTAGAGCCTTTTCCTCCCTTGTGGGCAACACGAAGTTTGGTTTTCTCAGTTACTTCTAGTTTGGTAGAATACAAATTCACATCCTGGTCCGTCTTACCAGCTACATCACCTGAGAATTTAAGAGAGTTCCCACCATTATAGGCATCTGTAAAATCATATTCTGCACGAAGTTTTTCACCTGTCGAAGTCTGCCACCAGCGCCATGTTGGCAAGACACCAGAAACAGAACGGTAGTTCCACTCAGAATCCTTAGAAACTTTGCCGTCTACAAACCATTTTCTACCATGACCTGTATTAAAGGAGGTCATGAAGGTTCGACCTACTGCTGGTGTACGGTCAGCAACTAAATTGGCAATTCCATACCACTCTTTATCTGCTGGTTTTTGAGCCGTTGGATCTCCTTGGTAACCTGTAAAGAAGATGTCTTCGTTCTTGTGGTAGTCTTCGCCTGTTTTTCCTAGACTGGTAATCGTATCTGGTGCAAAAAGTCCAAGTGACAAACGCAACTTGCCTTTTTCATCTAAGAGGGCATCCCATTTGACTTTGGTCTTATAAGAACCACCTTGTTGCAATTCCAAGCCTGCAAAGACATCATATTGACTACGCTCTAGCCATTTGGCCATCTCTACGGAGTGGTCATTCTTTTCCTTGTTCCAGTTGAAATTGGCAAAAAATTGATCTGCAGGGACTTTGTCACCTTCTTTTTGCATGAACTGGTAGTTGTAATCACCTAGACCATCTTCGTGGTAACGACCGTATTTGTAGGTCATGGCATCGTACCAAGCATACTTGATTGGGTGGTTGACTTTGGCTGCGTATTCTTTTGTATAGAGCATGAATTGGCGCATTTTTTCACCAAGAGGTGCTACCAATTCCCCCGTTGTTTCCTGATTAATGAAATAGCCATCAAAGCCATAGTACTTAGCAAGATCGACAAGTTTCCGTGCGATAGGGAAGGTGCCATCTGCGTCTTGTTTCAAGGCAGCGGCAAATTTCTCTTGGTCAGCAATACTGTTTGACCAGTTGAAAAAGAGTGTTCCATAAACGGGAACTCCGTTGCGGTGACCGGCATCAATGACATCTGGAGTTGGAACTAGACCTTCCCAGAAGACCATTGAATCCAAGTATTGCCAGTAGTCAAAAGCATAGGCCTTGAATTCTTCTCCACCAACAGAAGCGTGGTCTTTGGCCTTTGAGTTGGTATTTGCCAGCGCCTGAACCTTGGCTCTTCTGCTTGCTTTTTCGTTAACCAACTGGCCTCTATGGCGCTTGGCGAGTTCAACTGATGAACGGTTAATGGGATCATCCTCACGCGCACCCGGTTCCCATTTCAACAAATCCTCCCAGGTATCAAATTTGATTTCTTTTGGTCGGAGACTCTTTTCTTCATTTTTAGGAACGTCTGCTAGAGTCGGTTTGTCGGCTTTCTTCTCAGCTACTTGAGGAGTTTCCTCTGGTTTAACTTCTTCTTTTTCAGTTGGTTGAGCAGGTTTTTCAGTTTTATCTGTCGGAGTTGGCTTTGCTTCTTCTTTTTCATTAACCAGATCCGTTATTGCTGGAGTGTTTTCTGAAATTGGTTGCTCAGCTACTTTGTTTTCAGTTTCCTCTAATTGTTTTTCGATAGCTGCAGTATCTGGATTAGTTGTCTCACTAGTACTTGTAGCTTGGACGCTCGTATTTGCAGCTGTTTCAGGGACTGCGACTTGTTCGGCAAGAGCTGGGCTCGCGAATAGAGCTGAACCAATCATCAAGGAACAAGCCCCGATTGACAGCTTACGAATACTGTAACGGCAACGTTTTTCAAAAAATAGATTTTTCATCTTATCCTCCTAATAAAATATAAAGTAAGCGCTTTACTTTTTGATAAAAAGTAACTGTTCTCAGTGCACACCACCAGAACAGGATCATCTTCATTTTATCCTATATGAAAGCGATGTCAATCTATTTAACATAAAAACTATAACTAGGATAATAATCAGTAAAATTTGGACACAATCCTATAAATCATCTATCTTAAAGGGAATCTATCTCTCATTTTAAAAGAAAGTTCTTGTTTCTTATGAAAATTTCAGCTAAACACTTGTGAGATTTACTTTTATCCTTTAAAATAGAATAGGAGAAATTCCGTTATTATTTTTCGGAGGAAAAAGAAATGTCCATTAATTGGCAGGAAATTTTATTTCACTTTTTAGGAGGTCTAGGACTGTTTTTATACAGTATCAAGACCATGGGAGACGGTTTGCAACAAGCTGCTGGAGATCGCCTTCGTTTTTACATTGACAAGTACACTAGCAATCCCTTTTTAGGTGTTCTAGTCGGGATTGTCGTGACTGCCCTGATTCAGTCAAGTACAGGGGTTACAGTTATCACGGTTGGGCTGGTCAGCGCTAGTCTTCTAACCCTTAGACAGGCTATCGGAATTATCATGGGAGCTAACATCGGAACCACCGTTACTTCCTTTATCATCGGTTTCAAGCTTGGTGAGTATGCTTTGCCCTTGATTTTCCTTGGAACCATGTTCCTCTTCTTTACAAAAAACAGAACAGCAAACAATATCGGTCGCATCCTGTTTGGTGTTGGGGGAATCTTCTACGCCCTTAACCTCATCAGTGCCGGTATGAGCCCACTTAAAGATTTACCACAATTCAAGGAGTATATGGTCACTTTGGGACAAAACCCCATTTTAGGAGTGGTGGCCGGTGCAGTGATTACCGTCCTCATCCAGGCTTCCTCGGCTACAATCGGGATTTTGCAAGGCCTCTATGCAGGTGGGTTCCTTGATCTTAAAGGTTCACTACCGGTTCTCTTCGGGGATAATATCGGGACAACCTTAACCGTTATCATCGCAGCAGCTGGAGCCAATGTCTCAGCGAAACGCGTTGCAGCAACCCACGTTACCTTTAACGTTTTAGGAACTATTCTTTGCTTAATCTTATTAGGCCCCTTTACTGCTATGATCGAGTACTTCCAGGCACTCCTTCATCTCTCACCTGAGATGACCATCGCCTTCTCTCACGGTGCCTTTAACGTAAGTAACACCATTGTACAATTTCCATTCATCGGAGCCTTGGCCTACTTTGTAACCAAGATTATCCCTGGTGAAGACGAAGTTGTTAAGTACGAGCCTCTTTATCTCGACGAGCAACTTATCCAGCAATCTCCTTCTATCGCTCTAGGAAATGCCAAAAAAGAACTCTTGCACTTGGGGAACTATGCAGCCAAAGCTTTTGACCTTTCTTATACCTATATCATCGGTTTGGATGAAAAGGTAGCTGAAAAAGGGCACAAGACAGAGGAAGCCATCAACACCATCGATGAAAAACTCACTCGTTACCTCATCAGACTCTCAAGCGAATCCTTGAGTCAAAAGGAAAGCGAAGTCTTGACTAACATCCTGGATTCGTCTCGTGATTTGGAACGGATTGGGGACCACGCAGAAGGCTTGCTCAACCTAACAGACTACCTCCAACGTAAGAATGTTCAATTTTCTGATGCTGCTTTAGAGGAATTAGCTGAGATTTATCAAGCAACAACCGCATTCATCAAGGATGCCCTTGATAGTGTGGAAAACAATGATATTGAAAAAGCTCAGAGTCTGATTGAACGCCATAAAGAAATCAACAATATGGAACGCGTTCTCAGAAAGACCCACATCAAACGCCTTAACAAAGGTGAGTGTTCTACACAAGCTGGAGTCAACTTTATCGACATCATTTCCCACTACACTCGTGTATCTGACCACGCCATGAACCTTGCTGAAAAGGTCATCGCTGAACAAATTTAATTGGTAAGAATCCACCTTAATTTAGGTGGTTTTTTGTCTCCTAGTCAAGAATATTTTTTCTAACGTAAAAAAAATGCTTTGATTCACAATGGAATCAAAGCATTTTAAAGAGTTCTCCAAACATGATAGCAGAAACTGCAGTGCCCCTATACTTGGCTTCTTCTCTTTTGATAAAGCGCGCCAAGTTGATCAACTCAGGTGCTGGGTGTTTGGGATTGATGAGCAATTCACGGGTGACCAGTCCTGAAAGTCGGACTGCTAGTAATTGCTCATTTGTAGTGGGTAGTTTTTTAGCAGTCTCTAGGAGAGCAGCAACTAAATCTTCACTCAAGCCCTGACGAGCATGGTTGTAGAGATCTCTTATAAGGCTTTCTAGGTTTGGTTCTGCCATCCCGACCACCTCCCTTATGCTTAATAATGTTTAATCAAATCAACCGTTGAACGATCCAATTTTTTCACCAAGGCTTGCAAGAAAGCTTGAGCTTCTAGGAAGTCATCCATCGCGTAGAGAGTTTGGTGAGAGTGGATATAACGAGCGCAGACACCGATGGTTGTTGATGGGACACCACCATTTTTCAGATGAGCTGCTCCAGCGTCTGTTCCACCTTTTCCACAGTAGTATTGGTACTTGATACCTGCTTCTTCAGCCGTTGTCAAAAGGAAATCCTTCATACCTGGGAGGAGCAAGTGACCTGGATCATAGAAACGAATCAAAGTTCCATCCCCAATCTTGCCTTGACCACCATAAACATCACCAGCAGGTGAACAGTCAACTGCCAGAAAGACTTCTGGGTCAAACTTGGTTGTGGAAGTATGAGCACCACGCAGACCAACTTCTTCTTGGACATTAGAACCAAGATAGAGTTCATTTCCCAGTTTTTGACCTGACAAGGCTTCTGCTAGCTCGCTAATCATAAGAACACCATAGCGGTTGTCCCAAGCTTTTGAGATGATATTTTTTTCATTGGCTGTCAAGATAGCGGAACTATCAGGGACAATGGTGTCACCAGGACGGATGCCAAAACTTTCTGCCTCAGCCTTGTCTGCAAAACCACCATCAAAAATGATATCAGAAATAGCTGGCATGGTTGGCCCACCTGTTCCACGTGTCAAATGTGGAGGGACAGAACCTGAGATCACAGGAATTTCACGACCATCACGAGTAAAGAGTTTAAAACGTTGACTGCTGACCACCATAGGGTTCCAACCACCGATTTCAACGACACGGAAGGTACCATCTGGCCTAATCTCACTGACCATAAAACCAACTTCGTCCATGTGAGAAGCGACCAAAACACGCGGTGCATCCGTAGCTTCTGAATGCTTGATACCGAAAATACCACCTAAGCCATCTGTCACTACTTCATCCACGTGCGGTGTCAACTTTTCACGAAGATAAGTCCGGACAGGCGCTTCGTGGCCTGAGATCGCAGCAAGCTCTGTTACTTCTTTGATTTTTGAAAATAATGTTGTCATATCAGTTCCTTCTTTCTGTCCTCCATTTTACCACTTTTTATAGGAGAAGGATAGTAGGAAATTGGATTAGTTTTTACTAGTTTATCCTATAAAATAGAGGGATAGATATTATTTCAGAAATTTTTCTTTCTTTTTACATTAAATTGTCAGAAAATTTATTGACAGATTAAAAAAATCGTGTTACATTATCTCCAAGGGTATTTTTATACCAAATCTACATGAAAGGACGGGGCATGAAACTCTCTCATATTTTAACAGGCTTACTTCTACTCCTGGTCTTTCTCTCCATTACCATTGGAACCAGTGATTTTTCTTGGGAAAAATTCTTTGCTTTTGACCAACAGACCTGGCTTCTCTTTCAAGAGTCGCGTCTTCCAAGAACCATCAGTATTCTCCTTGCAGCCTCTAGTATGAGCATGGCAGGACTCCTCATGCAGACCATTACCCAAAATCAGTTTGCTGCTCCGAGTACAGTCGGAACGACTGAAGCCGCCAAACTGGGAATGGTGTTGAGCCTCTTTGTCTTTCCGTCTGCGAGTCTGACCCAAAAGATGCTCTTTGCTTTTGGCTCATCCATTTTATTTACCCTCTTCTTCCTGGCCTTTATGACTATTTTTTCTATAAAGGAAAGGTGGATGTTGCCCTTGATCGGGATCATCTATAGTGGGATTATCGGTTCTGTCACAGAAGTTATCGCCTATCGTTTCAATCTGGTTCAGAGTATGACGGCCTGGACCCAGGGCTCCTTCTCCATGATTCAGACCCATCAGTATGAGTGGCTCTTCTTAGGCCTCATTATCCTGATAGCCGTTTGGAAATTATCCCAAACCTTCACCATCATGAATCTGGGCAAGGAAACTAGTGAAAGTTTGGGGATTTCTTACTCTCTACTTGAAAAACTGGCCCTTTTTCTAGTGGCACTAACGACAAGTGTCACCATGATTACCGTGGGTGCCTTGCCATTTCTCGGGGTCATCGTTCCCAATCTTGTCCGCAAGCGCTATGGAGATAATCTGAGTCAAACCAAACTCATGGTTGCTCTGGTCGGTGCCAATCTGGTTTTGGCCTGCGATATCCTCTCTCGAGTCTTGATTCGGCCCTATGAGCTGTCTGTCAGTCTCATTCTAGGAATCATCGGTAGCCTCGTCTTTATCCTACTTCTCTGGAGAGGAGGACAAAAGGATGCAGTTTAAAAGCAAACATACCAAACTCTTCAGCCTTCTCATTATCCTGGCCATCGGAGCTTGTCTCCTCTACTTTTGGCCTATCACTAACCTGTCTGTCTTTGCCTGGAAGCTGCGTTCCCAAAAAATCATCGTTTATCTCTTGGTAGCCATCGCGACAGGGATTTCGACCATTAGTTTTCAAACCCTGACGGAAAATCGCTTTCTGACGCCAAGTATTTTGGGAATCGAATCCTTCTATGTCCTGCTACAGACCCTGCTACTGATATTTGAAAGCAAATTTCTACAGCTTGGAAAGTCTCCTATCTTAGAATTTCTAGTCTTGCTTCTGCTTCAATCCCTCTTTTTTCTCGCCTTACAAGGCTACTTGAAGACGCTGATGAAGCAAAATTTGGTTTTCATTCTGCTAATCTGTCTAGCGCTCGGAAGTCTCTTTCGAAATATCAGTACCTTCCTCCAAGTCCTGATGGATCCAAATGAATACGATAAACTGCAGAACAGTCTCTTTGCCTCCTTTCAGCATCTCAACACTTCCATCCTAGCCATCAGTTCTCTGATCATCCTCGCCTTGACAATCTTTTTCTTTCGAAAAGCAGTCGTTCTGGATGTCTTGCACCTGCAAAGAGAAACGGCTCAGATACTGGGACTCGATGTTGAAAAAGAACAGAGAGAACTCCTCTGGGGCATCGTGCTTTTGACCTCAACAGCGACTGCCTTGGTAGGGCCTATGGCCTTCTTCGGCTTTATGCTGGCCAATCTCACTTACCTGATTGTCAAAGATTATCGGCACAAGTTGCTCTTTATCGTAGCCATTCTGATTGGATTTATTAGTTTGACCTTGGGGCAAGCCCTCATCGAACGAGTCTTTGCACTGGAAATTCGCATCAGCATGATCATCGAGAGTGTGGGTGGTCTCTTATTCTTTATCTTACTTTACAGGAGGGCCCGTCGGTGAAACTGGAAAACATTGACAAATCCATTCAAAAACAGGATATTTTGCAAGACATTTCCCTTGAAGTCAGTCCTCAGAAACTGACAGCCTTCATTGGTCCAAATGGTGCTGGAAAATCA
>CABTWF010000044.1:0-10597 GCA_902488495.1 uncultured Streptococcus sp.
AAGTGCAACCTTGAATGGTCAAGCTCTTGATGCTAGCCAAATCAAGGTAGAAGGTCAAACGATTACCTTGACGCTTACAGAAGACCAAGTGAAAGCCAATGGCGGTCAAGCAGTTGAATTAACATTCGACGCGAAGATCAAAGCTGGCGCGAATTTGTCAAAACATGTGAAGGAAGACGGCCGTGCACGGATACCGAATAAGGCTTCTTATGACGCAAGCTTCCCACACAAACCAGGTGTGCACAAGGATTCGAATGAAGTTCCAGTAACGCCTCCAACACCAGAAGAGCCAGAAATCAAGAAAGATGTGAATGCTAAAGCTGAGGAAATCCTCGCTGATCGTGACCAAATTTTCACTTACAACGTGAAAACAAGTGTCCCAACAGATGCGACAGCCTTCAGTGTAAGCGATACACTTGAATCTGTTCTTGATTATGCAGGTTCAGTAAAAGCGAGCTTGAATGGTCAAGCCCTTGATGTAAGTCAAATCAAGGTAGAAGGTCAAACCATTACCTTGACGCTTACAGAAGACCAAGTGAAAGCCAATGGCGGTCAAGCTGTGGAATTGAGCTTCACTGCGAAGATTAAAGCGGGAGCTGATTTGACTCCATATCTAACAGATCGTGGATTCACTGTTCCAAATACGGCTTCTTATGATGCAAACATTCCACATAGACCAGGGCTACACAAAGATTCGAATAAAGTTCCGGTTATCGTTCCAAAAGAACCAGAACCAGAAATTACGAAGAAAATCAACCGTACCTTGGACCACTTGGATGTCGAATACGATGCACCTTACATGTACAATGTCAATACAGCTTTACCAAAAGATATTGATAAGTACAAAGAGTTCATCATAACGGATAAACTCGAATCTGTTTTGGCAATCGCTGATACGCCAGTAGCCTATGTGGACGGTCGTGATGCAAATGGAGCTCTTGAAACAAGTGTTGAAGGAAACACTGTCACTGTAAAAGTGAAAGATTTCGCTCGACTAAAAGGCTTCAAAGAGATTCAATTGTACATCCCAGCTAAACTCAAAGCGAATAGCGATTTGAAAGCTTATAAGGACCAATTGGTACCAAACAAAGCAACTGTCAACTTCAAGGATGCCAATGGTCAATCTGGCAGCAAGGAATCAAAACCGGTAACGGTGAAACCACGTGACCCAGAAAAACCAACAGATCCGACACCAGGTGAACCTGCTAAGACAGTTGGACCAGAAAATGGATCAACACCAGGGACTTCATACAACTTGCCAAATGCAACAGATACTTTCCGCTTCGATATCACTACTCCGGTTCCAACGGATCCAGTGGATGAAAATGGAAATGCCAAGAAAGATCAATATGGTCGTCTTGTCAAGACAAATTTGACGAAATTCACGATCAGTGATGAAATCCATTCAGTTTTGAAAGTCAATAAAGACCGAATCGCTCTTAAAGTTGAAAACGCTCAGTTTGACAAGCTCAAAGCAGCTCTTCAAGCCCAAGTTGAACAGGCAGAGAAGGAACTGAAAGCTTTGACAGGTAAGTCAACTGATGAGACCTCAACAGAGAATAACAAGAAGGAAGACCTAAAAGCGGCGGAAGCGAAAGTGGCTGAATTGAAAGCGAAGTTGGAAGCAGCTAAGGCAGCGCAACCAGCTAAACCAGCTGAAACTACAACACCAGCTACTCCAGCAACAGCTGCTGAAGAAACAACACCAGCTACATCTGATTCTTCTGCAACAGAAGATAAGAAACCTGCAACTAGCGAGCCAAGTCAAGGTCTTGCAAGCCTAGAGGCAGAGTTGAAAGCAGCTGAAGAAACCTTGGCTAAGCTTCAAGCACCAGCGGAGAAAGAAGCAGAATTAGCACCAGCTGATAAGAAACAACAACAAGAGAAACTTGAAAATGAAATCAAGAACCTGAAAGAAGCTCAAACTAAGCTTCAAGTGGCTATTGATAAATTGAGTAAGGTTTCAAATGATCGTAGTGAATTAGTAGGTAAAGAGTTGGAAGCAATTGCCACTGTTACTTACGATGAATCTCAAAACATTGTAACTCTTGAAATCAGCGATAAGGATGTTCTCGAAGCCTTGAAGGGAAGTAAAGTAACTCTCGTTCTTTATACCAACTTCAGAGAAGGAACAGATTTTGCACAATTCGCGACAGGTGTACCAAATACGGCAAAAGTAAGCTTTAACGATAAATCAAAAACTACCAACAAGGTTGTGGTGACACCACCGGTTCCGGTAACGCCACCAGCTCTAAATATCCCACCAGCAGAGGGGGATATTCCGAAAAAACCAACAGAACCAGGTAAAACATTGCCAAATACAGGTTCTGAAGGATCTTCAATCTTTGGAGTACTTGCAGCCCTTACTCTAGGACTTGCTGGACTTCTAGTTTGGAAGCGTAAAGCTGAACGTTAGTATCATATAGTAAGAGGAGAGTAGAAAATTTTACTCTTCTCCTTACTGTATATTGAAAGTGTTAAGGAAAGAATAATGAGTAGAAAAAAATTATTAAAGTTAGGGATTTCTATACTTGCTTTAAATGCTCTTGGAGTAGTAACTTATCATGTAGCTCCTGACTTGTATCGAATTCCAACAGTGCATGCAGAAGAGACTCCGGCAGAAGATGAAGAAATTCCAGACGGACAAGAGCGAAACATTGCAAATACGTTCAAAAGAATGCTCAATAATATAGAATCTTCGATTAAGGATTATACAGATAGTCCAGATGAGGAGAATAAAGAACTCCTAGAGGGTGATGTAGAAGAAGCAAAGAATTTTTTTGCGACTGCAAAGAAGGCAATGAAGAGTCCAGAAGGTCAAAAAAGTTTTGTGGCACTTGAAGCTCGTTACAATTCTTTAAAAGCTAAGGCTGAGGCACTTCTCACTGGGGGAGATTTAAAAGAAGAACATCAAGAAGTCACAACTACTGAGGAGATTCCTTACCCATCTCGGACAGAAAACAATGCAGACCTCGCTGAAGGTACTCGAAAGGTAAAACAAGCGGGAGAAAAAGGTCAGAAGAAAGTTGTTTGGGATGTTACTTTGGTAAATGGCGTTGAGAAAAAACGTGATAGAAAGAGCCAAACAGTAATTAAAGAACCAGTAGAAGAAATCATCGAAGTTGGAACTAAGAAAACAGGTGTTGAAACCAAAGAAACAGTGACTGTGGAGGAAAAAGTTGCTTTCAAAGAAGAAACGAAAGTAGACCCAGCACTGGATAAAGGTCAAACGCGTGTTGAAGAAGGTGAAGAAGGTATCGATGAAGTCACTTATGAAGTGACAAAAGTGGATGGTGTTGAAAAATCTCGTAAAGAAGTTTTACGCAAGACTAAGAAAGCTGCAAAAAACAAGGTTACCTATACAGGTGCGAAAGCAGTTGTAACTACTAAGGAAGTAACCAAAACTGAAGAAGTTGCCTTCCAGACTCGTGAGGTTGAAAATGCACTCTTAGCTGAAGGTGTTCGCCGAGTGAAAACAGCTGGCCAAAAAGGTGTTCGTACCATTGTTGAAACAGTGACTTACACAGACGGCGTTGAAACAGGTCGCGAGGTGAAATCAAACACAATCACTACTCCAGCAGTAGACGAAGTTGTCGAAATTGGAACTAAGAAAGCAGCGGTTGTAACGACTAAGGAAGAGACCAAGACAGAAGAAGTTGCTTTCCAAACTAAGGAAGTAACAAATCCAAATCTTCCAGAAGGAAGTCATCAAGTGAAAGCTGTTGGTAAGAAGGGTGTTCGCACCATTGTTTATACAGTGACTTACACAGACGGCGTTGAAACAGGTCGCGAGGTGAAATCAAACACAATCACCACTCCAGCAGTAGATGAAGTTGTCGAAGTTGGAACTAAGAAAGTAGTAGCCCCAGTTGTAACGACTAAGGAAGAAACGAAGACAGAAGAAGTTGCTTTCCAAGTCAAAGAAGTGCAGAACGCAGACCTTCCAGAAGGCAGTCGTCAAGTGAAGATAGCTGGTAAGAAGGGTGTTCGCACCATTGTTTATACAGTGACTTACACAGATGGCGTTGAAACAGGTCGTGTTGAGAAATCAAGCACAATCACCACTCCAGCAGTAGATGAGATTGTCGAAGTTGGAACTAAGAAAGTAACTCCTACAACAACCAACGGTGATAAGAATGATACTGCAACAACAGGGAACCAAGCTGAAAGCACTAAGAAAGAAGAAGCTGCAAGCCAAGAACAGAAAGTTCTACCAAGCACAGGTACAGCTTCTACCAGTCTTCTTTCAATGATTGGTTTATTTATCGCTGGTCTAGTAGGCTTTGTCGTTCGTAAGAAAGACTAAGGCTCTCTAATTGTACAAAAGCATCTTTTGTACGAGAAATACTAAAAAGAACCCAGAATTTATTCTTGGGTTCTTTTTTATAAAAAATTAAATATATTAATGTTTATGTGTAGCTTGAGTACGTTATGAAACTCATGGAGTGATAATAGGTTCAACAATAAAACAGCTATTTACATAGTGTAAACGCCTGTTCTGAAATTTTGATATTTTAATTATTCTCACCGAAAATTGACAATCTGGAAATACAAAAAAGTAAATATTTTTTTATATCTGCTTTCAATTTCCCTTTCTTTGTGTTAGAATGAGATGAATATTTCTTTTGAAATGATCAAATAATCATTTTTAGTTTTGGAGGTACATTATGAAATGGAAATATCGCATGAGAATGCCTTTTTCTACTATTTTCAGTAGAAAAAAACAGGCTTTTCTCGGACTAGTCGTTTTACTTTTTTCTATTTTTCTTCTTCCGCTTCAATCTTATGCGGCTTTAGAAGAAATAAAAAATGGAACGGATATCTCAACCTTGGATATTCGTAAGTTTAATTTGAACATCAACAATTTTAGTGTTTTATCTAAATCACAGGCTGTTGATCAGTTTCATTTATCGAATCCCCACTATGAATATCTCTGGGGTGGTGCCTATCCAGGCGAGATGGAGAACTTTACTCTTAAAGTAGATAAAAGTAAAAAGCAGGATCAAGTTTTTGAAAATCCTCTTTCTCTAAAATTCACAAATATTGGGACAGTTAATGGTAAGCAAGTAGATGCTTACTTAAAATTCAATAAGGTAACTCTTCACTATCTAAACACTGCTCAAGCAGAGTCTGAAATGAATAGTACTCAAAAATCTACTGTTGAATTTTTCTCAATTTCTGAATTATGGGAAAGTAGTGCTTTTGAAATTGGTAATGTTCCTTACGTAGATGCGAATCATGACTACATCATGAATAAAGCATTTTGGATTGATGCTGATGTAACAGCCGAGTTGAGTTATGCAGATGGTTCAGAGACAGATTTGAAGTTGGTCATGAAACCAACGGATATCGATGCAATGGATGCAAACAACTTGAAGGAAACCTTCTATATTAAAGGTTATCAAAATGATGTTAATCTTCGTCTGATGAACAATGCCAATGTTTTGAAACAGGAAGACCAAGGAGAACGAACTGCTTGGATTGCGACTCAGATTACAAGTGGTAGCTATTCTGAGAACAATATCTCTGGTTTCGCCCTTCGATCGAATAGTAATAGGATGAATTTTGCTTATTCATCAACAGAGGTTGCTTCGGCCGTCTTTGGTCTCTATGTTGAAAAACTTGATCCTAGCCCTGTTCTAGAAGTTGATCCTACAGAGATTCCAGCTAAAGAGGGGCAAAATATCACTTATAAAGCAAGGTTTAAAGTTCCGGTTCCTGGCAAAGATCTTTTAGCAGCGCCTTCATCTATCGAAATGGTTCAGAATTTTGATGAGCGCCTTGATTATCAAGAACTTAAAGTTGAATCAGGTGGAGTGACTCTGCAAGAAGGACGTGACTATACGATCGAGAAATCAGGTCAAACAGTTACTGTTAAAATGACACCTGAATACATAAAAGCAAATTCTTCTGCTGAAATTATTGTAACTTATAATACTACTACAAACAAAAAAGTGGAAGAAAAGGGACCTGAAAAAATTAACAACACTGTAACCTTGCATGTTGATAACTTATCAGCTCCTTCTAATCAGGTGAGCACTGCTCTTCTTTACGAAAAACACCATGAATTTGTCAGTGGAACGCCAGGTAAAGAGTTGCCACAAGAAGTGAAAGATTTGCTTCCAGCAACAGAAAAGAACTTGTCTAATGGTAGTCAAGTAACTCCAACTCAACCAAGTCAAACAGAGGTTAAGACTGCAGAAGGTACATGGAGCTTTAAGTCCTACGATAAAGCATCAGAAACCATCAATGGAGCGGATGCTCACTTCGTCGGTACTTGGGAATTCACCCCAGCTCCAACTTACAAGGCAACACATGAATTTGTCAGCGGAACGCCAGGCAAAGAACTTCCGCAAGAAGTGAAAACCTTGCTTCCAGCAGACCAAACAGACTTGAAAGACGGTAGTCAAGCGACTCCGACTCAACCAAGTCAAACAGAAGTGAAGACCGCAGAAGGTACATGGAGCTTCAAGTCCTATGACAAGGCATCAGAAACTATCAATGGAGCGGATGCTCACTTCGTCGGTACTTGGGAATTCACCCCAGCACCAACTTACAAGGCAACACATGAATTTGTCAGCGGAACGCCAGGCAAAGAACTTCCACAAGAAGTGAAAACCTTGCTTCCGTCAGACCAAACAGACTTGAAAGACGGTAGTCAAGCGACTCCGACTCAACCAAGCCAAACAGAAGTGAAGACGTCAGAAGGTACATGGAGCTTTAAGTCCTATGACAAGACTTCAGAAACCATCAATGGAGCGGACGCACACTTTGTCGGTACTTGGGAATTCACCCCAGCACCAACTTACAAGGCAACACACGAATTTGTCAGTGGAACTCCAGGTAAAGAACTTCCGCAAGAAGTGAAAACCTTGCTTCCAGCAGACCAAACAGACTTGAAGGATGGAAGCCAAGCGACTCCAACGCAACCAAGTCAAACAGAAGTGAAGACCGCAGAAGGTACATGGAGCTTCAAGTCCTATGACAAAGCATCAGAAACCATCAATGGAGCGGATGCCCACTTCGTCGGTACCTGGGAATTCACTCCAGCGCCAACAGTGACTCATAAGGCAACTCACGAGTTTGTCAGCGGAACTCCGGGTAAAGAGCTTCCACAAGAAGTGAAGGCCCTTCTTCCAGCAGACCAAACAAGCTTGAAAGATGGCAGCCAAGCAACACCAACACAACCAAGTCAAACAGAAGTGAAGACGGCAGAAGGCACATGGAGCTTCAAGTCCTATGACAAGGCATCAGAAACCATCAATGGAGCGGATGCCCACTTTATCGGTACTTGGGAATTCACCCCAGCTCCAACAGTGACTCATAAAGCAGTTCACGAGTTTGTCAGCGGAACTCCAGGTAAAGAACTTCCACAAGAAGTGAAAACCTTGCTTCCAGCAGATCAAACAGACTTGAAGGACGGCAGCCAAGCAACACCAACACAACCAAGTCAAACAGAAGTTAAGACCTCGGAAGGTACATGGAGCTTCAAGTCCTATGACAAGACTTCAGAGACTGTCAACGGTTCAGATGTTAAGTTTGTAGGGACATGGGAATTTACAGCAAGCCCAGTTCCAACACTGACTCATAAAGCAGTTCACGAGTTTGTCAGCGGAACTCCAGGTAAAGAACTTCCACAAGAAGTGAAAGCCTTGCTTCCAGCAGACCAAACAGACTTGAAAGACGGTAGCCAAGCGATTCCGACGCAACCAAGTCAAACAGAAGTTAAGACAGCAGAAGGCACATGGAGCTTCAAGTCCTACGATAAGACATCGGAAACAATTAATGGATCAGATGTTAAGTTTATAGGTACATGGGAATTTACAGCAACTCCAGTTCCAACAGTGACTCATAAAGCAGTTCACGAGTTTGTTAGCGGAACTCCAGGCAAAGAACTTCCACAAGAAGTGAAAGCCTTGCTTCCAGCAGACCAAACAAACTTGAAAGATGGCAGTCAAGCAACGCCAACGCAACCAAGTCAAACAGAGGTTAAGACAGCAGAAGGCACATGGAGCTTCAAGTCTTATGACAAGACATCTGAAATCATCAATGGAGCAGACGCACACTTCGTAGGCACCTGGGAATTCACTCCGGCCCCAATTAAAGATTCTGGAAATAATAGTCAACCAGAAGAAGGAAGTAGTCAAAAGCAGAACTTGTTACCAAACACAGGTTCAGCAGTATCTGGTCTTCTTTCAATCATCGGTCTTGCCTTTGCAAGCCTAGCAGCTTTTGTTCTTCGCAAGAAAGATTAAGCTACTCTTAGGAAATAACAAAATGACTTCTTAATTCCTGAGCCTAAGAAGAGAGAACGAGAAATCGTTCTCTCTTTTTCGTTTTATACGCTTGCTTGATTTCTTATCTAATCTATGGTTTTTTCAGACTTAAAAGGAAATGCCAAGTATATGAGAAGTAAGATTCTAGGTCTTCAGACTGATTTTTAGCACTCTTGGTAAAAGAGTGCTAATTTTTTGAGTTTTTGTCTTGACATTCTCTTCTAAGGGTGTATAATAGAATCATGAGTTAGCACTTGGATGCATAGAGTGCTAATCGATCAGACAGAGAGGAGTGATGAGATGGTTACAGAGCGTCAGCAGGATATTTTAAATCTGATTATTGACATCTTTACCAAAACGCACGAACCTGTCGGATCCAAGGCGCTACAAGAGTCTATCAATTCTAGTAGTGCTACCATTCGTAATGACATGGCGGCTCTAGAAAAACAAGGATTGCTTGAAAAAGCGCATACCTCCAGCGGTCGGATGCCAAGTGTTGCTGGTTTTCAGTACTATGTGAAACACTCGCTAGCTTTTGACAGATTGGCTGAAAATGAGGTTTATGAGATTGTCAAAGCCTTTGATCAGGAATTCTTCAAACTGGAGGATATTCTACAAGAGGCTGCTAATCTATTGACAGACCTGAGTGACTGTACGGTAGTAGCACTGGATGTTGAGCCCAGTAGGCAACGGTTGACAGCCTTTGATATCGTTGTTTTGGGACAACATACAGCCTTGGCAGTATTTACCCTAGACGAGTCCCGAACGGTTACCAGTCAATTTCTGATTCCAAGGAACTTCTTGCAGGAAGATTTAAATCGCCTCAAGACCTTGATTCAAGAACGTTTCCTAGGTCACACCGTTCTGGACATTCATTACAAGATTCGGACGGAGATTCCGCAAATTATCCAACGTTACTTTACAACAACGGATAATGTCATGGATCTCTTTGAACACATTTTTAAAGAAATGTTCAACGAAAACATTGTGGTGTCGGGCAAGGTCAACCTCTTGAATTTTGCCAATCTAGCAGCCTATCAGTTCTTTGACCAACCGCAAAAGGTGGCTTTGGAGATTCGTGAGGGTCTGCATGAAGATCAAATGCAAAATGTCCGTGTTGCGGACAGTCAGGAGTCTTGTCTAGCAGACCTAGCGGTGATTAGCAGTAAATTCCTCATTCCTTATCGAGGTTTTGGAATTCTAGCGATTATCGGTCCAGTCAATCTGGATTACCAGCAATTGGTCAACCAAGTCAATGTAGTCAACCGCGTATTGACTATGAAGTTGACGGATTTTTATCGCTACCTCAACAGTAATCATTACGAAGTAAATTAATTTTGAAATCAATAAAGGAGGCGAAAATGGCCCAAGATAAAAAAAACGAAGAAATGAAAGAAGAGGAAGTTGTGGAAACGACTGAAGAAACAACTCCTGAGAAGTCTGAGTTGGACTTGGCAAATGAACGCGCGGATGAGTTCGAAAACAAATACCTTCGCGCTCATGCAGAAATGCAAAATATTCAACGCCGTGCCAATGAAGAACGTCAAAACTTGCAACGTTATCGTAGCCAAGACCTGGCAAAAGCAATCTTACCATCGCTTGACAACTTAGAACGTGCACTAGCAGTTGAAGGTTTGACAGACGATGTCAAAAAAGGATTGGAGATGGTGCAAGAGAGCTTGATTCACGCTTTGAAAGAAGAAGGAATCGAAGAAATTGCAGCTGACGGCGAATTTGACCATAACTATCACATGGCCATCCAAACTCTCCCAGCAGACGATGAACACCCAGCAGATACCATCGCCCAAGTCTTCCAAAAAGGCTACAAACTCCATGACCGCATCCTACGCCCAGCCATGGTAGTAGTCTATAACTAGGCAATTCTGACGGTTGCTGAAGCAACTCGTCAGAAAACGGCAATCGCTATGGCGTTTGCCTAGCCTCCTTACTAACTCATCGTCGAAATAAAATCGATTTCGACTCCTCGTGTCGCAACATATATATATTGAAAACTTGTCCGAAACGACAATAAACTATGAAGAAAGATAAAAAGCAAGCCGGAGGCTTGCAAGGAAGATATTGCCCGCCGTGGTGAAAGTTTCAGTAGCTTTTGCTACTGAAACAGGGGATTTTTGAGACAATAGGCTCAAAAATAAGTGATGAAATCCCAAAGGGAGTTGCTCACGTCCCCACCACTTAAGGGGAATATTAAGAAAAATCAAAAATAGAATATAAAATTTAAGGAGAAAAACACATGTCTAAAATTATCGGTATTGACTTAGGTACAACAAACTCAGCAGTTGCAGTTCTTGAAGGAACTG
>CABTWF010000045.1:0-10457 GCA_902488495.1 uncultured Streptococcus sp.
CGATCACGAACATAGCGAATGAACTCCGGCCTATAAAGGTCAGGGATGTCGATATCGATATCAGGCATGGTGTAACGCTCACGATTTAAAAAGCGCTCGAAAATCAAGTTCTTTTCAACCGGATCAATTCCTGTAATATCCAGTGAGTAAGCCACCAGACTACCAACCGCAGAACCACGCCCCATTCCCATATAGTAGCCATGGGAACGTCCAAAACGGAGCAAATCCCAAACTACAAGGAAATAGTCGTCAAAGCCCATATCATGAATCACAGCTAATTCCTCATTCAGTCGCTCATGATAGATAGCTGAGGTTAGCCCCTTGTCACTCAAGCCTTGCTCAGCTCTTGCTCGAAGCTCTTCCACCGCTGGTCTTTCAGGATTAAAGCGAGGGAGTTTTAAACTTGGGTCGATTTGATAGCTTACATTCTCTATCAGACCTTGGAGATTGGCAAGCGCCTGAGGGAAGCGATTTTTAAACCGTGCTTCCAAGTCTGAGGCAGGTAAAAAAATCCCCTGTTGTGAATGCACATCCACTTCTCTCAGACTGACATTGTCCTTGACTGCTGACAAGATTTGTAAAACTTGAATATCTTCTTTTTCAAAAGAGTTGACTTGATAGAGTGGAAGAATGGGTCTGGTAAAGACTTCTTGAGGAGTATCTGGACTGACACCGATAAAATAATCATGCTCCAAATCCAACTGTTCGGCCCCATTAAAATAGGGAACAATAATAGCAACATCTTCGAGGTGGGAGGTGAAGTCAGACCAATTTTTCCGTCCAGTCATTTTTAAAGTGGATAACTTCATCAACTCTTGATAACCTTTAGTGGATAGGGCTAGAAAACGTAGAGAGAGATTCTCCTCATCTTTGACCAAGGTCATTTCTAAACCAATTAAAGGCTGAATGCCATGCTTACGAGTTGCTTCTAGAAAATGATAGGCTCCATAGAGATTATCCACATCCATGATAGCAAGGTGAGAATAGCTGTATTCTTTAGCCATTTGTACATATTTTTCAATCGAAACCACACTTTCCATAAAACTATAAACAGTCTTGGTGTCGAGCTGTGCAATCATTTCTTCTCCTCCTTGCTTTCGTTTTACTACTATTATACCATTTTAAGCTGGATATTGAAGCAACTCTTCACTTTCTTTTCAATATCATCAGTTACAAACTTCTTCTCTTCTTACTGTTAAATTCTTCATTTTTCAAAGGAAGAAAATATAAAATTAATATTATATAATAGTTTTAAATGTAAATTTAGATATATTTATACCAAACGAAGAATAATAAAGATAGGAGTTATATGCAGTTTTACATATAAAAATCTCTAGAAAAAGACTTACTTCTATGGTATTTATTCAGTATTTTATAATAACTTACCAAATAGATATGCTGGTTTAAGAAATTTATTTCATTTAAGTTTATTTATTTCATTTTTCCCTCTTTTTTGATATAATACATCCAGTCTGTTTTCAAAGGAGAGAAACATGCGTTTTAATCAATTCAGCTACCAACCAACCACTAGTTCTCAACGATTTGAAGAATTAGAAGGTCTTGGTCTAAAGCTGTCACCCCAACTGTCCTTAAAAAGACAGTTTGAAGACTTCATTCGTTGGAGTTTTTTCACTTATTCTAACACGGATTATGCCTTATCGACTTTGGCTGCGGATAAAGAAACAGATTTAGTAACTTTTTTCCAGTCAGACCGTGAATTAACTGCGGAGATTTTCTACACAGTAGTTTTTCAACTTTTAGGATTTAGCTATCTTGTTGACTTTGAGGATGCCGAACAGTTCCGTAAAGAAACTGGTTTTCCTATTGTTTATGGAGATCTCATTGAAAATCTTTATCAGTTACTCAATACGAGAACGAAAAAAGGAAATACGCTCATCGATCAGCTTGTTAGTGATGGACTCATTCCAGAAGATAATCACTACCACTACTTTAACGGTAAGAGCTTGGCAACCTTCTCTACTCATGATGTCATTCGTGAAGTCGTGTATGTCGAGAGCCGTGTGGATACTGATAAAGACGGACTCCCTGATTTAGTCAAAGTCAGCGTTATCCGCCCACGTTATGATGGTCAAGTACCTGCTCTTATGACTGCCAGCCCTTATCACCAAGGGACCAACGACAAAGCCAGTGACAAGGCTCTCTACAAAATGGAAGGGGAGCTTGAGGTCAAACTGCCCCACACCATTGAACTTGAGGAGCCCAAGCTGAATTTAGTCGAACCCCATGGTCAAGCAGAAGTCGTCTCAGAAGCTGAAGAAAAGCTATCTCATATCAATAGCTCATATACACTCAATGACTACTTCCTCCCACGTGGATTTGCCAATCTCTATGTATCAGGTGTTGGAACCAAAGATTCTCAAGGTCTCATGACCAATGGGGACTACCAGCAGATTGAAGCTTATAAAAATGTGATTGACTGGCTTAATGGCCGTTGCCGTGCTTTCACGGACCACACGCGCAAGCGCCAAATCAAGGCTGACTGGTCAAACGGCAAAGTCGCAACAACAGGTATTTCCTATCTAGGTACCATGTCTAATGGTCTCGCCACCACTGGTGTTGATGGTTTGGAAGTGATCATCGCAGAAGCAGGTATTTCCTCTTGGTACAACTACTATCGTGAAAATGGTCTGGTAACCAGCCCAGGTGGTTATCCCGGTGAGGATTTTGACTCACTTGCTGAATTGACCTACTCTCGCAACCTCCAAGCCGGTGACTATATTCGTGGCAATGAAGCTCATCAAGCAGACTTAGAAAAGGTTAAAGAGAAACTCGATCGCAAGACTGGTGACTACAATCAGTTTTGGCATGACCGCAACTATCTGCTCAATGCTCACAAGGTTCAAGCCGAGGTCGTCTTTACGCATGGTTCCCAGGATTGGAACGTCAAACCTCTTCATGTTTACCAGATGTTTCATGCCCTTCCTAGCCATATCAATAAGCACCTCTTTTTCCATCATGGTGCCCATGTTTATATGAATAACTGGCAGTCGATCGACTTCCGCGAGTCCATGAATGCCTTGTTAAGTAAGAAACTGTTAGGACTTGACTCAAGCTATCAACTTCCGACTGTCATCTGGCAGGATAATACCGTACCGCAAAGCTGGCAAGGTCTTGATAACTTTGGCAAACAGGATGAACTGCATACCTTCTCTCTCGGTAATGAGGAAAAAGTGATTCAAAACCAGTATGATCAAAAAGATTTTGATCGTTATGGTAAGACTTACCAGACCTTCAACACTGAACTTTATCAAGGAAAAGCCAATCAGATCACCATTGACCTTCCAGTAAGTCAAGACATTCACTTAAATGGGCGAGTGGAGCTGAAACTTCGTGTCAAATCGAGTACAAACAAGGGCTTATTATCAGCCCAACTGCTAGAACTTGGACAAAAGAAATATCTGCAGCCTTATCCAGCTGTTTTAAGTGCTAGAACCATCGATAATGGTCGTTACCATATGTTAGAAAATCTCTGTGAACTACCATTCAACCCGAGTGGCCAACGTGTCATCACCAAAGGCTACCTTAATCTTCAAAATCGAACCGATCTCTTGACGATTGAAGAAATCCAACCAAATGAATGGATGGACTTCAAGCTAGAGCTTCAACCAACTATCTACAAACTTAAAGAAGGAGATACTCTCCGTTTGGTTCTCTACACCACAGACTTTGAGATTACAATTCGAGATAATACAGACTATCAGTTGACTGTTGATTTAGCAAAGTCTAGTCTTATCCTACCTTGTCAAAAGGTATAATCTACCAGACTTTCAATATGGAAGTATTCAGAGGAAAAGTCAATGAATTTGACCATTGAACTTCCTATAACCAAAGTTTTCCACTTGAACAGTCGAATCAAACATAAACTTCGTATCAAATTCAGTTCATCTAAAAGCATTTTAGAAGCCCTAGATAGAACTTGGACAAAAGATACTCCCTCTAACCAACATGTGTAACCATTTATCATACACGCTACTAAACCATATGTTGGAAATCTCTGTGAATTACATTTAGAGTAAATTCACAAAACGCCGTGACAAAAAGCTACCCAAATTGAATGATTCACTGTCATTAAAGAACATCAATGTAGATGAACGAATCGCTACCCAGTTTATCTGCACGCAACTAGTGACAAGTTAAAAGAAGGAGAATCTCTCCATCTAGTTCTTTATCCTACTGACTTTGAAATCATCATACATGACAATACCGCCTACCACCCGACTGACATTTTCGTTCAGTCCACGCTACTGTACCTTGTAAAAGGAGTACTTACTTTATGAACAAATCAGAACACAGACACCAACTTATCCGCGCCCTCGTTTCAAAAAACAAAATCCATACGCAAGCTGAATTACAAGCCTTGTTAGCGGAAAATGATATCCAAGTTACTCAGGCTACCTTATCACGCGATATCAAAACCATGAACCTTTCAAAAGTGCGCGAAGAGGATAATTCTTACTATGTGCTAAATACAGGATCTATCTCCAAGTGGGAAAAACGTCTTGAAAACTATATGGAAGATGCTCTTGTTATGTTGCGTCCTGTGCAACACCAGGTTATTTTGAAAACTTTACCCGGTTTAGCCCAATCGTTTGGATCTGTAATTGATTCCTTGGCCTTTCCAGATATCGTTGCAACCCTTTGTGGAGATGACGTCTGCATGATTATCTGTGAAGATGCTGCAAAAGCGCAGGCTTGTTTTGAGAGTCTTAAAAAATATGCGCCGCCATTTTTCTTTAGTGAATAAAACAAATCCCGTGATTAAAAGATCACGGGAATTTTTTATTTCTTTGACTGTGTTTCTTCTTTCTTTGTACGTGCCAATCGAAGAGCACGTTTTGGATTGAGACGATTAAACAATTCTTCTAGTTTCTTTTCATTCCACACATCTGCTGCAGAAACAAAATTTCCATCTGCATCTCGGAATGATATCGGTTTATCTCCCATATCAATCTCCTAGTCTACAAATTCAAACTCAAATTTACCGATGCGAACCAAATCACCATCTTTGGCTCCACGTGCACGAAGGGCTTCGTCAACACCCATACCACGAAGCTGACGGGCAAACTTCATGACCGATTCGTCACGGTCAAAGTTGGTCATGTTAAAGAGTTTCATGAGTTTCTCACCAGAAAGTACCCATGTCGCATCATCATCACGACTAATCTCAAAGGCCTTTTCTTCCTCGTCAAAGCCATAGTAAGCCTCTTCTTCCATATCGGATTCATCATAAATCGGGAATTCTGGAGTCTTGTCTAACAACTCGGCTGTCGCGTCCAAAAGTGTAGCCAAGCCTTGCTTGGTCAATCCAGAAATTGGGAAGATGGCTGGAAGTTCCTCAAACTCGTCGTAGTTTGCTGCCAACTTTTCCTTGAAAGTTTTCAGATTTTCCTGACTTTCGGGCATATCCATCTTGTTGGCCACAATGATCTGCGGACGTTCCATGAGACGAAGGTTGTAGGATTCTAATTCCTTATTGATAGCAAGGTAATCCTCATAAGGATCACGTCCTTCGCTAGCTGACATATCGATGACATGGAGGATAACTCGTGTACGTTCAATATGACGGAGAAACTGGGTTCCAAGACCAACCCCTTGACTAGCCCCTTCAATCAAACCTGGAAGATCTGCTACTGCAAAAGATTCACCTGACTGCGTACGAACCATACCTAGATTAGGGACAATCGTCGTAAAGTGGTAAGCACCGATTTTGGGCTTAGCTGAAGTGATGACACTAAGCAAAGTTGACTTGCCGACAGATGGGAAACCGACCAAGCCGACATCCGCTAGAATCTTCAATTCCAGTTGCAACTCGCGTTCTTGTCCTGGTTCTCCATTCTCAGAGATTTCAGGTGCAGGATTTTTGGGAGTGGCAAAACGGATATTTCCACGACCACCTCGACCACCATGAGCCACAATAAACTCTTGACCATGTTCAATCAAGTCTGTAATGACTTTACCTGTTTCCGCATCACGTACAGTAGTTCCCTGTGGTACGCGAACACGAAGATCTTCTGCACCACGTCCGTGCATTCCTTTGGTCATCCCTTTTTCACCAGAATCAGCCTTGAAATGACGGTTATAGCGGAAATCCATCAAGGTACGTAAGCCTTCGTCTACCACGAAAACAACGTTTCCTCCACGTCCACCATCACCACCCCAAGGACCGCCATTAGGGACATATTTTTCACGGCGAAAGGCAACCATGCCATCGCCACCATTACCAGCCTTGACCTTAATCTTGGCTGTATCTAAAAACATACTCATATTTTCTTCTCACTTTAAAAAGGCTGGGGAGAACCCAGTCATTAGTTATTGTTTCTATCCTCATAGCTTGCTTAGAATCTACTGAAAGCTCCAAGCGCAGTTGCAAAGATACCAGCAAGGGTTACAAACAACATGATGAGCACGACAACAAGCGTCACCTTTTCAAACAATGTTTTTTTGCGTTTTCCGTTATCTCCAAAAGCCATAACTTCTCCTTTTTCTATATAATTCTAATTTAATACTCTGATGAAACTGGTGCAATCAACCATAAAATGATATAAGCAAGGACTCCTGTCCCATAACAAAATGCAAGAACAGCCCAAATGACACGAACAATTGTTGGATCAATATCAAAATAATGAGCAACTCCTGCGCATACTCCACCAATTTTTTGATCTTTTCCGCTTCTCATTAATTTTTTCATTTTTTCTTCCTCTTATTCTATTATTTGAATTCGTCTCTCCAATAATCTCTGATGCTAGACAATTGTTTTCGAGACGCTCTTAAAATACGTTTGGATTCTTTTACTGGGCTTGTAACAGCCTGTTGAGGTAGATAGAGAATCGTTTTTAAGAAGCGCTGAGTGACAGGTTGTCCATCATGTAGCTCATGTTCAAAGTTATTTGAGATAATGGCATCAAGGTAAAACTCATGAACTCGTTTCCCAAAATTTTCAGCCGAAATCTCGTACAACTTATCCGCTAACTTTTGTTCAGACATATCAGGAGTAGCGATCAAGACTTCAAGGATAGCGCCCGCAAGCTCTCGTTCTCCATAGTAGAGGGTCCCAAACATTTTATCATTGATCAGATTTTCAAGATAGGGATTGCCATGAGCGATAACAGGCGTTCCACTGGCTAGACTTTCTAGATAGGTTAAGCCCTGAGTTTCACTCGTAGAGGCTGAAATAAAGAAATCAGCTGCTTTATAGTACAAGGCTGTCTCACTTGGAGCAATCATACCTGTAAAAATCACATGTTTTTGTATGTTTAATTTCTCTGCTTGTTCTTTCAGACTATCCAGATAAGGTCCGTCTCCAGCAACAACCAACTTTACCTTGTCCTCTTCTTTCAAAACCTGCGCAAAGGCATCTAAGACTGCTTGGATATTCTTCTCAAAGGAGATACGAGAAAGACTCAGCAGCATTTTCTCGCCTTCCTGAATACCTAACTTCGAACGAAGTTCTTGCAAGTTTTCCTCTTTGATCTCAGGTCGTTCAAACTTAGCCAGCTCAATTCCAGTTGGGATGACCCGCTTTTCAACCTTGACTTTGTATTTAGATAAAAGGTCACGAACAATCTCACTAGGGCAAATCACGCCATCTACATCATGAAGGAAGCCACGCACCAAATATTTTACCATACTCGGACGAATTAGCATACCCTTAGCAATGTAATGCACATAGTCTTCATACTGGGTATGGTAGGTATGAATAACTGGAATTTTCAATTCTCTCGCAATCCAAATTCCTAACAAACCAAGAGAAAATTCTGTCTGGGTATGAATAATATCGAGTTGATACTGCTTGGCAATTTCAAGCGCCTTTGTAAAACCTCGGTAGGCAAATCGTCGATCCTTAAACGCAAAGAAAGGGACACTCGGAATGCGAATAATTTGCCAATCCTCGTAGCGGTTCACATCTTTATCTGTTGTTGTAAAGATAAAAACTGCATGCCCCTGCTTTTCAAGCTCAGTTTTCAAAGTCCGAATACTAGTCGCGACCCCGGAAACCTGAGGGAAATAGGTATCTGTAAATAAACCAATTCGCATAAATTACCTCACTTTTTGCCCAAAGCAGCCTGTTCTCGATAAAATTTTAACCAGATTTCCAACAAATGCTCCTCAGAGTACTCTTTGGAGATCTCGCAAGCTTTTTCTTTCAAGTATTTTAAGGCTTCAGAATCATTCTTGTATTCTAGGATTGCTTCTCTCATCTCGGAAACATCACTTGTAGCACGATAATTCCCATCAAGAATAACCTTATATAGATCCAAGTCCCTCAACATAATAGGAGCCTCGCAACTAGCGGCCTCTAAGATAGTCATAGGGAATAATTCATTGTAACTTGGTAGCAAGAACAGATCCGCCATAGCGTAAAGTTCCCGCATCCGTTCGGGTGACACAATTCCAGGGAAAATAAGATTTTTTGGTGGATTGTCCATAATCTTCTTGTAGCGTTCATAACCATCTGTCATCCCACCAAATGAAAAACCACCTGCCCAGATAAAGGTAATTTCTGGCAATTCCTCAGCAAGACGGATAAAATCATCAATTCCTTTACGTTTCTGAACCTGACCCGCACCGATTACGACAAACTGATCTTCCGCAAGATCCATTTCCTTCCGGAGTTGTGCAACCTGTTCAGCTGGTAATGGATGCCATTTTTCTTTGTTTACAAAATTTGGAATATAAGTTACTTTTTCACGCGGAATACCAGCAGCCACTAAATCCTCGATAAACATGGGATTGACCACCACCAAGTGTTCCATTCGGTTATAAAAGGAAAAAACATAACGTTTGACAATTCCTTTTAGGAAAAATGGAATCTTCAAACTCCCCTCAAGCGTATCAGGCAAAAAATGCACATAGCCAATTTTTCTCCCAGAGCGTTTCTTTTGGAAAGTAGATAAATAGTAGGGGAAATCAATGGTATGAAAGTGAGTTACATCCGCTTCTACAGGAAGATTCTCTGTAACAATCAACTGGTCTTTGGCATCACGGTGAAGGAGACTAACCAATTCTCTATAAGCTCCAGACACTCCTTGACCAGCTACTTTTTCACTTGAACTTAGCATATTAATACGCAATTTTTCGTTTTCCATACCTTTCATTATACCATTTTATTTCCAGAAAATCAGCAAAAGAAAGAAGAGACTATAGGAAAAAGGATAAATTCACCCTATTTTCCAATCGTCTCTCGCATTTTTCTTAGTCTTTATTTAATTCCTAGGGCGATACGCGCGTATCGGCTCATTTTTTCAACCGTCCAAGCTGGATACCAGACCAATTTAACTTCGGTATTAGTTACCTCAGGCACATCTGTCATCGCATCGTGTATCTGGTCTGTCAAAAGATCAGCCAGTGGGCAGCCCATAGTTGTCAAGGTCATATCAATTTCAGTGTGACCTGTTTCACCATCAAAACGAATTTCATAAATCAAACCTAGGTTGACAATATCAATCCCCAACTCAGGGTCAATTACTTCTTCCAAGGCATTTAAAATGCGTGTTTTGATCGTTTCAATTTGCTCTTCTGTATAAGCCATGTTATTCCTCACTCTTAGTCTTCAATAAAATCACGAAGGGGTTTGCTGCGACTTGGTTGGCGCAATTTTCTCAAAGCCTTGGCCTCAATCTGACGAATACGCTCACGAGTCACGTTAAAGACTTTACCAACATCTTCAAGAGTACGCATTTTCCCATCATCTAGCCCGAAGCGCAAGCGCAAGACGTTTTCTTCACGGTCTGTAAGAGTATCCAAGACTTCATCCAACTGCTCACGCAAAACTATTCGAGTTGTGTAGTCTACTGGATTTTCAATCACTTCGTCTTCGATAAAGTCCCCAAGATGGCTATCGTCCTCTTCACCAATCGGTGTTTCAAGTGATACTGGTTCTTGGGCAATTTTCAAGATTTCACGGACCTTGTCAGGTGTCATATCCATACGCTCAGCGATTTGTTCAGGTGTCGGATCTTGCCCCAATTCTTGAAGGAGATTCCGCTGTTCACGGACAAGCTTGTTAATGGTTTCTACCATGTGGACAGGGATACGAATGGTACGAGCCTGGTCAGCGATGGCACGGGTAATCGCCTGACGAATCCACCAAGTTGCATACGTAGAAAACTTAAATCCTTTTGAATAGTCAAACTTGTCAACAGCCTTCATCAAGCCCATGTTTCCTTCTTGGATCAAATCAAGAAATTGCATACCACGTCCTACGTAGCGCTTAGCAATAGAAACCACCAAACGAAGGTTGGCTTCTGCAAGACGTTGTTTGGCTTCGATATCACCAGCCTCAACTGCTAAAGCCAATTCTTTTTCCTCTTCGTTGGTCAAGAGAGGAACAACCCCGATTTCCTTCAAATACATACGGACTGGGTCATTAACCTTGGCAGAAGTTGAGCCAATCAAGTCCTCATCACTGAGTTCTGGTTCTTCTTCTGCACTAAGAA